>NZ_WTFC01000016.1:46182-48188 GCF_009795795.1 Gilliamella sp. Pas-s95
GCCAGATATGGCAACTCACTTCGATTACCTTGTCCATAGTAACGCATTTCGATCATCCTGTCAATTAGTCTTTTGTTTTACTTAAATTTTTTACAATCAACTGCTCAACTAATGAGCTTCCTCTTGCTTTGAAAGCTATTAAATTGTAACCACTTGATTAATAACGCGCTACTTTTTTTGTTAAAAATTTGTAAAGTTTTGTTAATTTTTTTAGGGATAAGCTTTTGGTGGCGTGTTTGAATGATTTGTTTGAATAAAAAACACCAAATAAAAACTTTAATAAAATCAATTCCTTTACTGACAACTTTTTGTGGGGAATTTTTAGCTTTGAGTGGTTTTGAGGGCCAAGTCAGTTGGGGTTTTGATATAACTAAATCAAAAGCCATTCCGCACCCCACAGTCGGGAAGTTGCAACCTAAGATGCGTATATCGATGGTTTAACAATATCTCCTCACTTTCGTCCTTTTATCAGCAAGTTTGCGTGACAATTTTAGGTTGAAAGCCTTGGGTGATAAATAAATGCTGTGTTAGTAGTGCTCATTTTATTGTTAGGCATATTATTCCAAGCATTTAATAGATGCTATTAGTCGAATTATCACCACTATGTTAAAGTACACAGCAAACACTTATCATTACCACCAACTGCTTGGTTATTCTTATTTATTTTACCCTTGAGCCATCAAAAGCCACGCTTTCAGCGTAGGCGGCGGCGTGGGTGGCGCGATTGTAGCTTCACCGCAACAGCGCAACCCTAAGGGAAAACGCCCCAACTTACGCGGGGGCGTTATTCTTTGATAAATTATCCTCTATCTGCACCATAACCGCCCCGCGGTCTAAGGATTAAGGACTAAGAAATAAAAGCTAAGGTGTGGTGCAAACAGCGTAAACTGTATCGACAAAGTTCCTGAGGACAACTCCGCCGTTGTCCGCGCTGACACCGAAGCCTTCGCGACTACTTACTACGTCGCTCGTCCAGTAGGTGTTGGGGACGAACTCCGCACCAGAGTAATTAATCATGCGGCCCCACTCAGTGAAAAACCCTGCACCTATGTGACGCATATAAGTATTATTAGATGAACTAGGTGTGGCGCCGACAGAACCTTGACACCAACTTCCTGAATTTTCACCAGAACAAACCTCATTGGTTAAATCTCTTACCCTAGCAAGACGATAACCCAAATTACTACACCAATTGGAGTGGGTAGACCGGTTACCCGTAGAAATACCCCGATTGACGAACCACTGCTTTAAGACAAATCCATACTTCACCCCATTACCATCACTATCCCTACCCACCAACTCAAATGTCTGTGGCAAAGTGGGTACATCTAGAGGACTAGGATAATTTGAACGTATCCGAGCACTATCCGCCCTAGGACCACTTAACTTAACTCGTGCGACAACTTTTCCCCTATCAACACTAGGAATCCAACTATCACTAGGTGTAACACTTGTCACCGTAGCTGTTATATTACCATTCGTGACAACAGACCACGTCAACTGACTTGCATTAATTCCAGTAGGCACCTCTAAGTCAAAATACAACCCATCAGCACCCGTTGTCGGAAAATTTTGGTCATAAGATGATGAACGCGTTGACTGAGTTAAAAAACCTTTTGTAGGACTCCATATGTTAGATGGGCCTGCGTAGCGAGGGTTGTCGTTAGAATTGATACCAGTAGTACCACCATATAACAAATTCGGCCTTGCCGACTGCATAAAAACCAAACAATTTGCATTTGGTTTGAAATAATAATACTCCCTGTCATTAGTGGTTGAAAATACACGTCGATTTGGCACGCCATACTGTGTAGTTAAACTAGCACCATCGAGGTTTAAACCTATTGTTACCCTATAAGGCGCCTTACATGCATCTAATGTATCATTAAGGCCTACAGTATTTCCATTCTTATCCTCTAATGAAAGCCATAAAGTCCCTGTCGCCGTTACACCATTAGTACCCTGTCCATCTCCATCATCATCTCCCCAATAATGATAACGATTGA
>NZ_WTFC01000095.1:0-401 GCF_009795795.1 Gilliamella sp. Pas-s95
TTAGATTATTTAGATTAACTAAATTATTGTTGTTCTTCGTGCCATTGTTTTTGTTGCCATATACACAGTGCTCTATGGCATTAACAGCGTCTACATCAAGGTATATTGAGGGTAGTGCGCCATATTTAACGTTAGACGGTGGTCAAACAAGGGCAACTTCAACGGATAGTTTCTTGTTTATTAAGTTGCAGGATGGTCGAGTTATTACGCCGTCGACAAATCCATCAAGTGCTACAAACCCAATAAGATTACCTTATGCAGGAAGTACTTTGGGTAATATAGATATGTTAATCCCATCATCAGTGGATTCAGTGAATTTAAGTGATTTAGTCACTAGGTATAATTATTGGGGAGATGATGATGGAGATGGACAGGGTATAAATGGTGTTACTGCTACAGGG
>NZ_WTFC01000096.1:0-400 GCF_009795795.1 Gilliamella sp. Pas-s95
TTCTGACGCCGGAATAGGACAAACAACATAACCTTAGGTGTTTTTTGGTGAGTTTTTTTGTTAAAAAACAACGCAATTACCGCCCCAAAATCGGTCAGGAAAGGTATTGATTTTATTGAAGTTTTTTGTTGGGTGATTTTTATCCAAAAACCACCACCCAAATCATTCCCCCAAAGTAAGCCAATGTTAGCTGACCTTTACTTAACAAAACTTTACAAATTTTTAACAAAAAAGGTGGCACATTATTAATCAAACGCTTATAATTTAAGCGCTTTTAAAGCAAGGGAGTGCTCATTAGTTGAGCGGTCAATTATAAAAAAATTCAAATAAAACAAAAATTTACTTGACAGGATAATCGAAATGCGCTATCATACTTGGCATCTGGCATCTGGCATCTGGC
>NZ_WTFC01000097.1:0-399 GCF_009795795.1 Gilliamella sp. Pas-s95
GAATAAAAGGAGGCAGGGCTTTTAAACTTATGCCGTTTTCTTGGGCGTGTGTTCAATAGATATTGTATTTTCTTTATCTGTTCGTCGTCAACTAATGAAATGGCCGCTGACTTAGGTATAAACTGACGTATTAAGCCATTGGTGTTTTCATTTGTGCCTCTTTGCCAGCTTTTATAAGGCTCCGCAAAGTATACGGTAGTATTTAAATAATGCTCAATCGCATGATGATAATTAAATTCCATCCCATTATCAAAGGTGATGCTTTTAACCATCTTTTTAAACGGCGTTAGCAATTTTATTATCATATCTCTCGTTTCGGAGGCAGTACGTTGATTGATGCGTCCAATGAGTACGAGTCCAGTTTTGCGCTCAACTAACGTCAACAATGCTTGTTTGTCT
>NZ_WTFC01000017.1:0-46627 GCF_009795795.1 Gilliamella sp. Pas-s95
TATGGTATCACTGGCATTTATGTTAATGTGGCTGCCAATGTATTGTTGAGCAATTTATGTACAGCAAAGATCAACAGCCCCTAATAGTTTATTTATTTTTTAAGTGTTTTAAATGTTCTGGTATGACTAATTCGTAATTCAGTTTTAAATCTCTTTCTATTTGTCGAGGTAGTTCATTTGATAAAGATATATACTGTTCAATACTCCCACGCTTTGGAAATTCAGGTAGATGATTAAAATAATCATATATTTTTTGAGATAATGATTTACCTGAACATGTAGGAAATTGCTTTCTTGTTAATTTTGCTATTTCAATAATATCTTTTTTAAAACTATTTTCAGGTCTACCTATGAAACTGCTTTTAACAAAATTAGACTCTATTTTTTCTTTCCCATTTAAAAAATTTTCTAATTCATTAGATGTTATCAACATCTGTTTTGGAGATAGTTTTACAGGATCATCTAATTCAACAATAGCATTAACTTTAATACTTTTTAGTAAGTCTAATTCATTATGCTCTTTCAAAAGACGGTAAGTATCAACAGAAATAGCCCAACTCTCAGCGGGAAGAGAGAATTTATTTATTATTATATCATCGATGATTGGATATTGAATGGTAGATAAATCTATCGCCAACAAAGAGTGAATATAAAATATATCTGAGTCAGAATTAACGAAAGGATATTGATAATTATAGGATGAGATTGGAAATTCTTTCTTTAGTTCTTCACTTCTATAAAATAAATTACAATTTATTCTACCATATTCAGTTTTAATAATATTATTTAAATTACCTTCTTCTGGGAATAGCATAGGCAGCAAATCGAGATCAACATCATTTTCAGCTTGAATAAAAATATTTCCGCATTTACCTGCTGAGTTAGGAGAATAATAATGAACACATAATTCTAATTTTTTTTCAAAAGCAAAATATAATAAATCTTCAGTATCTACAGTTCTATTTTTAATAACTTTATTAATTTTATCAACAGCTTTATTTAAAGTGTAAAACCGTCTTTCTGGTAATGCCATACGCCCCTCACGCCCCTAATAGATATTTGCGCCAGTTCGCTAGGGTTGCGAATGTTCGGGGATCAGCCTAGACGCAAATAATACATTAATATACAGTTAGGTACATTATAGCACTGTGTTTATATACATTAAATTATTTTAGATATGAAATTATTGGGGTGACTAATCAGGAATTTTTATACACATAGTGATAAGATGATCGTCATCTTCTTGGGTGGGCAATATTTTAAATCCGTATTTTTTATATAGTGCTATCAATGAGGGATTATTATTACATTCTAATATAGCAAATCTACCGCCAGCCATAGCGCGGATTTGTTTAATTATTGTGAAAGTTTCTTGTAATATTAACCCAAGATTTATAGGATTATTTTCAATTGCGAAATTTTTACCAATTTGACCAATCAAATGAACTTTTATTTCTGTAGCGTGCTTATTAAAGCCATCCATACTAGATACTAATGTTTTAGATATTTCAAAATTACTTGATTGTATTGATGTAAATGCTAAAGAAAAATAGGCGAGAATATCAAGATTATCTTCGTTGATAATAAGATAGGTTTTTGATACGTTCCTTTTGCTAAATTCTATTGCTGAATTACATAAGAAATCTTGTAAATCTTTATTTCTAGGGCAAGAAAAACAACAAAGGAGGCTTTTTATTTCCTCCTCGTCATATTCATTAATAAGTTCATCCAGATTAACCGTGAGCATTTTTTCGGGTTAAAACTTTAGAAAATAATTTTACTGCTTTTTTAGATTCTGCTTTATCGTCTCGCTCGCGAGTTTTTATCGTACTTTGTGCTTTCTCTAGTTCCTGAAATACATTAATGTCACGAGGCTCAGCCAAAACAAACGTTTTGCTAAATGATGATGTAGCCATATTATGCCTCCTAAAAAGTACAATTACACAAGTTGTGTAATATTATATAGCTCTATTTTGTTATATCAATATGTATTTTACTGTTTAAAACAGAATATAAATAAATATGAGAAAAACAATAATAAATATTTAATTTTCTTTAAATTAAAATTTATGAAAGAATTTTATAAGCTGTCTTCATAATGAAGATAACTGGCTTTTATGATTAAATTGGTATCCATTTATTAAATGCTTTTCACTGGATACCTGAATGGATACCTATATAAGTACTAGTAATTATATAAATGAAATTTGTTTTAGATGTGAGATTTTATTGAGATAAATTATTCAGTTTGCTGTTTATACAATTTTAGCAAATTATTTATGCCAATTAAGCTTCCATTATTAAACCCCATTTGAGAATATTTAACAGCGTTAACATAATAAGGATCATTTATATGATTTACAATTGTTTCTAACCAATCTGAATGCTCTGAAATACGTAATGTAAAACTCCAAATCATATAAATAATTCCTGCTATTCTATATAGTTCAGGGCTATCATTATTTAAATTAGCGACATTTAGATCTAAATTATCAAACATTTCTAAATTAATTTTATTATTTGACACGGAGGTATTCCATAACCGAACGTGGTGAGCACACCTATTTCTAATGATATTTAAATATTCTAATGATGTCTTAAGTGATAATTTCACATTTTTGCTATTTGGTCTGAGAAATTTCATCGATTTACATATAGCAACTTTATATTTATCATCAAGGATTCCATAAAATTTAGACATTGTTCCAAAATTCCATATTTCGACAATAGCCCATATAGGAATTTCGTTATACTTTTCTATATTCCATTTTATACAATCATTAGATTTATTTTTATCTATTAAAATATTTAAATTATTTAACCAATTATCATGTTTGTCATGTGAATTATTATCTATTATTTTTTTATCTTTATATGCAGTTGGTGAAATTTTTCCTAACTCATAAGCAATAATCGCTTTTAAATATGTTTCTATTCGTTCCAGCCCCAAAAAAATAATATTTCTAAGCTTAACATCAAACAAATATAGCTTATAGATATTGCTGAATAGAGTATTTTCTATAAAATTTTCATTTCTTCGTGATTCAAGTTTATCAGAAGGCGGTGGGATTTTTAATTTTCGAAAAGGGTACCAATAGCCCGATAACCTATAATATCCAACATTGGCCAACTTCTTTTGGGCTTGTTTGCGGTCTAAATCAGAGAAAATCATCCCCCGATTTTCTAACTTTATTAGCTGATCTTCATATGAAAGATGTGGTTTTAAGTTAGCCATAAAATATTATGTAGTAGAAAAAAGAAAGCCCCAAACGTATCAAGTTTTAGGCATTAATCAAAATTAAAGATTAACGACCAAAAAATGTAGAGGTATAAAGGGGCACTGTTAGGAGCTAGTATAATTATTTTTTGTAACATGTCTACTAATGTTTATTGACCTTTATTGACGCTTAACATGAAAGAGTTTTCTAAAAACACTATATGTAGTTATTTTTACATAAAAGCTAAGTAGATATTGTGTTTTCAATAAAATTAATCTTAGTTTTGATTGCTCATTTTTCAATCTAATTAATAATAAACTCTTAAACCACCTTTTGTCTTTTTATTGAAGAAATTGTATTTAGTTCTCATTAATTAAACGGATTTTAAGATATTTAAATTCCATAAGTAGTAGCTAATTTGGAGCAGGGGGATTTCAGGCGGTTAAATCCTTTGGTGATGGCGATACTAGTTCTATGCGCACTGGTTTAGATTTGGCTATAATGCTACTACCCATAGATTGATGATCTAATGTCTGCTTTTCAGAATAACCATGATTAGCAAGCATCAATTTAGCAATACTCGCGTTAAACTCACCTTTTAAGCCTTTGTTAATTAACTCCACTTCTTGGCGCGCTTTGATAAGTTCTAACAGATCCTTAAATTCTTCGCTTGAACTCGCATAATTATATAAACTGGATCTTGAACAGTTAGCATATAAAGCCAGTCCAGCCATAGAGGGAATGATTTCGCCATTTTTGATATAGCCCTGCTTATGCAAATACTCTTGCCCTAGTTTTAACATGTCCTTTACCTTTGATTTTCGCCCTACCATATTGCCACCTAACTTACTAATAATAAGACTATTATAATCCAATAAGGCGAATTATTAGATTGCTTTCTAACGTGTCCAAAAATTCACTAAACCAACCAAGAGGAGGGGGGTGTAAATTCCTACGACCCTATACGTTATAAACCGCCCACCCTCATTCATTTTAACGCTAACCCGATTTTTTTAGTTTTTTTAATGTTACCTTTTCTGTAATCTCCCTGTATGGTGGAAATCACCATAAAGCATTTATTCTTTTCCTCTAATAATAGCCCTGGATCAACCTTAAAATCACCCTAACTTAACATTATGATTAATAATTATTTTATTTTAATAAAAAAATAGCGCCATATAAATATATTTATATTTCAATTGGTTAATTACAGGATCAAGATTGTTTTAATAATGTGTATAGTAGTGAACAGTAGTGAATACTAGTGAACACCAAAAAATATATATAATAAGTATATAATATATTGATATATATAAATTAATATTAGGTTAGTGAATAGTAGTGAACACTTTATATTAAAAGTTTAAGATTATGGGGAGGTAAGAATAAAAAAACAGCCTAATAATCGGTATAAGTAAAGGATGACATTTAAAAAAGCACCCCTCAGATATGAGGAGTGGTTATTATGGAGAATTGAAGTGTGTAACCCAAATATGGGGCACGGTATGAATAGCGTGATATGGTTAATGATTAACTAGCTTTAAATTGCGGTTACCTGATAGTGAGACATTTCCTTGGCTTGCTTGCTCGACAAAGTCACCCCACCAGTCAAGCATGATTCTGCGCTGTTCTAGGTAAGTAGCACGGTTATAGGCTCGCCTGACGCTATTAGTATCGACATGGGCTAGTGCCGCTTCAATAATATTAGGGTCAAAGCCTTGCTCATTTAATATCGTGCTTGCTAAAGCTCTTAAGCCATGCGCAACAAGCTTATCTTTATATCCCATGCGCTTTATTGCCATGTTAGCAGTACTACTATTCATCGGGGTTGTATAAGGCGGTTTCATACTTGGGAATATATGCTCTCTATGCCCGCTTATAGGCTTCATAATTGATAATATAGCCATAGCCTGCTTATTGAGTGTAATAGTATGCTCTCGCCTCATTTTCATTTTTTCGGCAGGAATAACCCATAAGCAATTGTCTAGATCAATCTCTTGCCATTTTGCCCCTACCGCTTCATTTGGGCGTGTCATTGTTAATAATTGCCATTCAATCAAGCAACGCGTTTGTAATTCGATTCTGGCCATAGCAAGGGATTGCATAAATTGGGGCAGCTCTTGCGCGTTTATTGTTGGCATTTGCCCTTTTATAGGGCTTTCAAAAGCATCTTTTATCTTGGCTGCTGGGTTAGCATCAATCAAGCCTATATTCACCGCATAAAACATAATCTCATTGATACGTTGGCAAAGTCTTTTAATTGTTTCTAATTTACCATTAGCTCTTAGTGGCTCCATGGCCTTAATAAATTCTTTTGCTTTTAATTTAAAGATTGATTTATCACCAATATAAGGAAATAAATGTAACTCTAACGATTCCCACGTTCTTTTTAAGGTGCTTTCAGTTAGTCCTTTGCCACTTTTAACTTTAAACCAATCAGCGGCTACCTTTTTAAAGGTGCTAGTAATTTCGTCATGCTTACGTTGTTCTTGTTCTGCTTTGTGCTCTTGAGGATCTACACCTTGCTTTATTAATTCTCGCGCTTCATCTCGTTGTTTTCGCGCTTGCTGTAGTGAAACCTCAGGATAACTACCGAAGCTAATTAATGCGCCCTTTTTGGTATATGGACGCGTATACTTAAAACGCCAGATTTTAGAATTATTCGATTTAACTAAGAGATACATACCACCGCCATCAAATAAAGAGTAATCTTTATCTCTTGGTTTGGCTGCTTTTATTTGGGTGTCTGTTAATGGATGTGTTTTCCTTGCCATAATTATTTTAGGTATACGATATATAAGTATATTGCGTCTGTATACCTAAGCATATACCTAAAAATTATGGTTGTAAATGTACCTTACTGATACTTAATGGGCAATAAAATAGACTTTAAGGCTTGTTATTACTGGATTTGGTGTACTTTATAGGGTTTAAAAGAATGTTACTGATTATTGAATTGGTGGAGCCAAGGGGGATCGAACCCCTGACCTCAACGCTGCCAGCGTTGCGCTCTCCCAGCTGAGCTATGGCCCCAAATAGAAAGGGATAAAACTGTGGCTAATAATATGCAACTAAATAATAAGTGTCAATCGATTTGATATTATTTGTTTAAAAAACAGGCTAATAAAACTCTGCCTATTGATGGCAGAGTTTACATAATTAACGCAATATTGAAGGTTGATCTGCGCCTTCTGCTTCAATTTTAGGTGGCATAAAGTGTTCACGTTTTACGCCCAATTTAAGCGACATATACGCAGCCACATAAATTGATGAGATTGTACCAAGTACAATACCAACGCCTAATGTTTCAGAGAAACCTTTTAACATTGAACCACCAAAAATATACAGAATAATCACCACAACAAGGGTTGTACCTGATGTCATTAAAGTACGATGCAAAGTTTGTGTTAACGAGATATTAATAACATCGTAAGGCTCTGCTCGGCGAATCTTTCTAAAATTTTCACGAATTCTGTCAAAAACAACAATGGTATCGTTAAGTGAATAACCAATAATTGATAGCATCGCTGCAATGATAGTTAAATCAAGTTCTCGTTCAAATAGTGATAGATAACCTGCAGTAATAACAACATCATGAGCTAAGGCAACAACCGCACCCGTACCAAATCGCCACTCAAAGCGAAATGCAATATAGATTAAAATACACACTAATGCAGCACATATAGCCAAAACACCATCTTGAGCAAGTTCAGCTCCAACTGTTGGACCGACAAATTCAATCCGTTTAATTTGAGCTTCTGCATCAATATCTTTATGGATTAAATTGGAAATTTTTGTGCCTAGTGCATTATCAATAGCAGATGATGCAGCACCGTCTTCTTGCTTAGCCGAAGGTAATCTAATGATGATATCTTTACTACTACCGTAATATTGTACTATCGGTTCATGATAGCCAGCATTGCGTAAACTGTTACGAAGGTCATCAAGGTTAACAGCTTTTGTTACGGTGAGCTCAACTGTCGTACCGCCAGTGAAATCTTGTCCTAAATTAAATCCTTTAACAAAAATAACCACAAACGATGCGACAACTAATAACATTGAAATAACAAAAGAAATAAAGCCAAATTTTAAAAAGTCGAGGACTCTGCGACCATGATTCAATTCTCTAACATCATGATTTTGTTTTTTAGTAATACTCACAATAAACCTCTAAATTGATAACTTATTAACGCGACGACCGCCATAAATAAGATTGGCTAATGCACGAGTACCGACAATCGATGTAAACATTGATGTTACAATACCGATGCCTAGTGTAATGGCAAAACCTTTAATTGATCCTGTACCAACTGCATAAAGGATAACAGCAGTAATTAAAGTGGTCAGGTTCGCATCGAAAATACTGCTCCAAGCGCCTGCGTACCCTTCATTAATTGCATGCTGAACGCCACGTCCATTACTAAGTTCTTCTTTTATTCGTTCGTTAATCAGTACATTGGCATCAACAGCCATACCCACAGTTAATACAATACCTGCGATACCGGGCATGCTTAGCGTTGCTCCAGGAAGTAAAGACATTGCACCAACAATTAAAATTAAGTTTGCAACTAATGCAAGGCTTGCAAACACACCAAACAAACGATACATCCCAAGCATAAAAATGACAGAAATCAATAAACCCCATGCGCAAGATTCTAAGCCTTGGGTTATATTTTCTTGCCCCATTGATGGCCCAACTGTCCGTTCTTCAATAATCTGAATCGGTGCAATTAATGCTCCTGCACGTAATAATAGTGATAAATTTTTAGCTTCATCAATACTACCAATACCAGTTACTTGGAAGCGATCACTGAAAATACCCTGAATAGTCGCGACGTTGATAACTCGTTCTTGTTTTTCAAAGATCGGTTTATCGTTTTCATCACGTTTACCAGTATCTTTGTATTCAACAAATAAGGTTGCCATCGCTTTATGAAGATTTTTTTGGGTAAAATCAAGCATTCTTTTACCCCCCGAACCATCAAGTGTAATAGCAACTTCGGGTTGACCATATTGATTAACGCGATATGAAGAATCGGTAATATGATCGCCAGTTAATACAATGCGTTTATAAAGTAGTACTGGGCGACCGTCTTCCATATACTGAATTTCTGAACCATAAGGAATACGCTTATCACCATTTAGAATAGCCGGCAAATTAGACGTACTCTCTTCGTTAACTTGTCTAAACTCTAGTGTTGCCGTTGCTCCCAAAATACGCTTGGCTAATGCAGTGTCTTGTATGCCGGGTAATTCAACGACAATACGATCTGCCCCTTGACGTTGAACAATTGGTTCAGCAACACCAAGTTGGTTAACACGATTACGTAAAATGGTAGTGTTTTGTTGTACAGCATCATTTTTCGCTTGTTGTAAACGTTGTTCACTAACATTGATGACAATACTGTTGTCGCGTTGAGAGATCACTTTGTAATCTTGTATCCCATTGATCTTGGTAATGGCTTTATTACGATCTTCAGTATTATCAAATTGCATTACAATTTGCTGATTACTATCTTTGCTGATCGTTTTATAGTTTAACTTGCTATTAGTAAATTCAGCTTTGATGTTTTCTATAGATTGTTCAGTGAGTTTACTTAATGCAGTGGTCATATCGACTTCCATTAAGAAGTGAACACCACCACGCAAATCAAGACCCAGTTTCATCGGTTCTGCACCTAACACAGTAAGCCATGCAGGCGTTGCTGGTGCTAAATTTAATGCAACAATATACTTTTCACCCAATGCTTCTGATATAAGTTCTTTTGCTTTAAGTTGGGTATCGTTATCGCCAACACGAATCAATATCGATTTATTGTCATAAACTAATGATTTCGGTTGGATATGATTATCGGACAAAAGTTTTTTAACTTGATCTCGTGTAGCGACATTGATTTCGGCAGTATTTGAACTTGAAATTTGTATAGCGGGATCTTCACCATAAATATTTGGAAGTGCATAAAGAAGGCCGAAGCAAATGACAACGACCAACATGATGTATTTCCACAAAGGATAGCGGTTTAACACGACATATTCTCTTGTAGGATTAGGTAATTAATACAATGAACATAATAGATAAAGCTCTATTATAGTGATTTCATTGTCCCTTTTGGTAAAACTGATGCGATAAAGTCACGCTTGATCACAACTTCAGTCGTATCATTTAACTCTAGCGCGATGTAACCATTTTCGTTAACTTTTGCTACACGACCTATAAGCCCGCCACTAGTTAACACTTCATCACCTTTTGAAATTGATGCCATTAACTCACGATGTGCTTTAGCGCGTTTTTGCTGTGGGCGCATAATCATAAAATAGAAAAATAAACCAAACACAACTAACATAATTGGCATAATATAATCGCCACCTGGTTGGCTACCATCGGCTGCATAGGCATTAGAGATTAAAAAATCCATACTGGTCCTCTTGTTTTAAACTAAATTTTCAAAGGTCGGAATTATAACACAATAAATAAATCTGTTATTAACTATTTCTTGTCAAAAAATTTCAGGAAAGCATGCGTTTTAGTATAAAAAGTGTTTTAAGCTACTTCGGTTAATATAACTCCGCCAACCAAGCAATGAAGGCGGATAAAAGTTAATTACGTAGTTAAATATTGCGCCATACTAACTAAGTTAAATAACCATTTAGGGTAAATTCCACAAAGCAGAGTCAATAAGGCACATAATACGATGATTAACTCGCTTATTCTAATATCTGTCCATTTTAACTTAATCGAAGTGCCACTTAACATTTGCCCATCTCGACAAGGCGGTTTAATATAAAGATTGATAATTAAACGGGCATAAAAATAAAGTCCTAATGCACTACCAATAACCACAGCGGCAACTAACCACCATAATTCCGCAGTTACGCCTAATAACACCAGTAAAAATCGTCCAACGAAACCGGCAGTTAGAGGTGTCCCTGCTAAAGATAAAAAGCCAATGCCCATCGCTAATGCAAGGATTGGCCTGCGCCAAAATAGACCCGAAAGATCAATTTCGTTTTCATGGTCTTGCAGTTCATTAGAATGCGAATCTAAACTGATAGCACCTAATATACAGATATTAGCTAAAATATAGCCAATTAGGTAAACGCCAATGGTTTCTAATGCAAGCACTTGATACTGAACAGCAATTAAAGCCGTAAATAGATAGCCGAAATGCGCTATTGATGAATAGGCAAGTAATCTCTTTAAGCTACTTTGCTTCAACGCTAGTAAATTGCCCCACAAAATAGAACAAAAAGCCATAATAACTAAAATAATACGGATGGTTTCATTATTCACTATCGGTGCCAATAGGAATAGTCTTGCGATTGCACAGAAAACCGCAACTTTTCCAACTGTTGATAATAATAAAGCAATAACCGTTGGTGCCCCCTGATAAACATCAGGCAACCAAAGTTGAAATGGTACCAATGATAATTTAAAACCAATACCAACTAACATCAAGCAAACACCTATTAGTAGTAATGTGCTTGGGTAAGACATTGTTGACAGCTGGTAACTTAACCCGCTGAAAGTCAATTCTCCTGTCGTTGCATAATAAAAAGCGATTCCCATCAATAGAAATACGCTAGCAACAGCTGATAAAATCATATATTTAACAGCAGCTTCTAATGAATGAGTCTGCGTATATTGATAACCAATTAATCCCACAAAAGGAATGGATAATAGTTCAATTCCAACAAAAAAAGCGATTAAATGGCTGGCATATACAAGTGTTACACCACCTAATACCGTAAAAAGCAGAATTAAATAAAATAATCCGTGCTGAGCCTGTTCTTGTTTAAACCAGCGATAAGCGAAACATGCAACTGCAATAGATATCATTAAAATCAAACTGGTATAAAGTAAACCGTAGCCATCACAAGTAAAAAGTGCGGTGATATGGCGCGCTTTCCATTCTGCCATTGAAGGGTCGTCAATGTTAGAGCCATCATCAATATGGGAATTAGAGTTAGCATCCATATTTATATCAGCATTATTATTATTATCGGCATTATTATCAACAGCGCTGTTATCGATATTATCGTCAATACTTATGTTTTCATTTGAAGATTCCACCGATTCTGTAGGCACGGAATCAATTGCAATTGTTTCTTCGTTCGATGGATTGGGTTCTTTAATAGGGTCAGAAGCTGGTACCGATATTTGCATATTGTCACTGCTTATGTCCGTAATAGCTTGCGTGCTAAACGAAATTTTATAACCAACTATCACAGAGAAAATCAATGCACAGGATAATCCACATACCGTTAAAATAGCGCATCCTTTGGTACCTATTTTAAAAACGAACAATAAAAATAATAAAACAATGATGGCAAAGCTTAATACAAAAATAGGTGATAAAGCTATCATAGGTGATTACTCTCCCACTCGCTCGGTAGTTATGTATTGTTGTGTTTGATTCACAACAGAATAAGACATATCTAAAACTACTTGAGGATACAAACCAATAAAGATAAGGACAATTAAAGTGCTTGATAATAACAAAAGATCTTTTTTACTAAGAAGATATTTTGGCGCCGTCCCTTTATCGACAGCTCCATAAAAAATAGGCTGCATACGAACAATAAATGAAATAGACAGCAATAATAATCCAATTACGAGCAAAATTGTATAGAACGAAAAAGTACTATAACTACCAAGTAACATCATATAATTACCTACAAAATTAGCTGTGCCAGGAATACCCAATACGGCTAAGATAAAATACAAGGTAAATGAAGATAGATAAGGTACTCGCTCTTTAAGGCCAATAAACTGAGTTATGTTTCGTGTTGAGTAACATTCCCCCAATAATCCACTAATTATAAACATGCCAACTATTGCTAAATTGATAGCAATCATTTGAATAACCACACCTTGATAAGCAACAACAGAACCGCTATAAATAATGGCTGTGACAAATCCCATTAACGCAATATGAATATAAGCAATAAGTTTTTTAATATCCGTTTGATTAAATGCAACTAGCGCAGCATAAACAATTGTAAGCAGAGCAAGAACTAACATAATTGGCATAATCATGACGGAAGCATTTGGGAATAGCGGTATAACAAAACGAAGTAAGCCAAATGCTGCAGTATTAAGTAACAATCCACTGATCATCATCGATCCAGTTGTTGAAGATTCCATATGGGCTTCAATAAACCAACCATGAAAAGGAACAAAAGGGATTCGCACAATAAAAGCGGCTAAGAACCCAAGCATAAGCAAAAATTCGGTATTGCTTGAAATTGGCGTTTTTGTTAATACCTGGTAATCAAAGGTCCAATGCCCTGTTAAGTTCCAGTTAATTAAGGCTAGTGATACAATAGAGATAAGCATAAGTAAGCTGCTTAATTGAGTATAAATCAAAAATTTGCTGGCACCATTAAAACGCAATTGTGAGCTTGAATCTCGTCGTCCCCATAGCGAAATTAAAAAATAGATAGGAATCGCGACGGCTTCCCAAAAGAAGAACATTAAAAATAAATCAGTGATTACAAATAACATCATAATGGCTGATGTCATAAATAATAGGCATAAATAAAACAAGCCAAGATTATTTAGACTTTCTTTGCTCGAATAGATAATCGTTAATAACACGATGAATAGAGTTGCAGTGATCACAACCATCGATAGACCGTCTAAAACAAGATGAAAATGAATACCTAATAAGGGGATCCAATCCAAATTAATTTCTTTTATCCAGTTTTCCCCTTGATTTAATACATTTACGGCATCTATCCATAATATTATCGTCATCAATAATGTAATACAAATAGTGATAAATGCTACAATTATTGGTAATTTTGACCAACGAATTTGTACATTGACAGAAACAACGCCTCGTTGTAGACATACATGGCATAACCAACCAATAAATCCGCCTATTACAGGTAAAAAAACAAGCCATAACAACATGAATGATTACACCTTTTAAATAAAAATCAGTAACATTAATATGGTAATACTACCTATAACCATTGACAGCATATACCATCGAATTTGCCCATTTTCTAAGTCAACGATGAATTCATTTACCTTTCTAATACCCCACAAAATCCAATTATCCCATAAAATTAATGGATCTTTTTTTAATAAATTAGCTAGGTAGACATAAGGTTTAACAAATAGAGTATGCAACAAATAATCATAACGCCAATCACTATTACATAATCGTAAAAAGAATTTAATCATTGGCGTATTTAAAACTTCTTGTACTTCGCTATTTGGACGTGCATACAAAATATAGGCAATCAAGAAGCTTAATCCTGTCACTGCGGCTAACAGTAGTTGGAAAAGTAATTGTCCGTTAGTGTCTAACTCAGCGATTGGAACAATACCGCGAATTGGTAATGGGAAATAGATAAATAACGCGGTAGGAAATATCAGTAATATAAAAATTGGCAAATAACTTATCCATTTAGTTTTTGCAAAGTCAGACTGTTTTTGTTTGTGATAAAATATTATTGAAATTAAACGCCAAATATTTAAACTAGAAAGCAAAATACCTAATAAACCAATGGTCCCAGATATCAATTTATCTTGAGTCATTAAGCCCAATATGATATCGCCCTTGATATAAAATGATGATGAAATCCAAGGCATAGCACTTAGTGATATCATAATAAACAAAAATACCGAATATAGCATCGGAAACGATTTAATTAAGCCTCCCATTTTGCTTATATCGCGTTCACCTTGGCATTTTTTGATTAAAATTGATGAAGCTAAAATCAGCAATGTGCTTGTTACAGCATAATTAATTAAGTAATTAAGAGACAAGCTCCAATTCTGCGTTGAAAAAGCATAAAATAGATAGCTAATTTGCGCTAAATTAATATAGGTGATAATTCGTTTAATATCATACTGTACTAAGGCAATAGTACTAGCAAATAATATGGTTAACGATGACATTATTGATATAATAGCAAGCACGTCATTTGACATCATAAACAAATTACTAAGCCTTAAAACTAAATATACTCCAGCTAAAATCACCGTTGATGATTGTAATAAAGCTACCGCAGGCATTGGTGCTAATGTTGTTTGAGCAAACCATGAGTGCATAGGAAATAGCGCAGACTTACTCATTGCACCAAGGAACAGCATTAAAGTTATCCAAAAGATGATATCTGAATCGACCGCCAAATTATCATGAGATTGCGTCAAAACATCACGAATATTTAATGTCTCTACGGTTTGATACAATAAAAATATGCCAAGGATTAAAAAGATATCGGTTAAATGCATCATGATAAATGCCTTTACAGCCGCATAACCATTACGAGCCTGTTGATAGTAGATACCAATAAGTAAGTAAGTACTTATGCTCACACCTTCCCAGCCAATTAACATAACAAACAAGTTATCAACTAATATGACAGTTAATATACTGGCAATTAATAAATTACTGTAAGCGTAGAAGTTATAAATATCCTTGCTGGACGTTAAATAGCAGGCAGCAAAGAAGTAGATCAAAAAACCGAAGAATGAGATTAAAACTAAAAAAATTAGTGATAAACCATCTAATGTTAAAGAAATAGGCACAATAAAATCGCCTACAGAAAACCAATTCCACAATGGTCTTGTATAAACTAAGCTCATGTCTGGAACTATGTTTGAAATAAAGTCAATACAAGAAAAGATAGTAATTAATGTAATTACTAGCATAGTACTAATACCAATAATCATCACATTAATTGATCGAATATGCCTTCCAAAGCAAACTAATATTAGAAAAGTGAGCAAGGGAACAATAATAGTTAAATAAAGTAAATTCATCCTTTCATTTCACTCAATGAATCAATATTAAAGATTTTTCGACGATAAAATAGTTTCATCATTAACGCAAGGCCAACACAAACTTCAGCAAAGGTTGTTATTACCGCTAGTATTGCAAGCACTTGTCCATCGGATTGTTGCCAATAGCTACCTGCCGCAAATAATGCAACTATTGCACCATTATTCATAATAATCAGGCTAAGTAATAAAAAATAAAAATTACGTCGAATCATTACGCCTAATAGACCAATTACAAATAAAATAGAGGCAAAAATAAGACAATACATGAGTGGAATCATATTATTTCTCCGACATAAGCCGATGCATAAAATGATAAGAAATCACGGCTGCACCTAATAATAAAAACAGGGCTAATTCAGCCATCAAAATGTAGGCATATATGGACATTTCATGCATTAATTCATGAGATTCCTTTAACTCTGAGTAATTAACACTTACTACACCATAAATAAGAACAACAAGCAAAATAAAGGCTAAAATTAACGGTCCTAACCAAATTTTTGGACTAATACCGTTTTTGTTATGCTCTACAGTATCCACACTAATTTTCAAAATTGAAGCAACAAGTAAAAAAATAGTTACCGATCCACCAATAAATAATAGGATATATAAAACGGCAAAAAAATAGTTATCAAGCAGAATAAATATCAACGCTGATGCAAAAAGTGAAATAACAAGGTATAAGATTGCTTTATCAATCCTTAAACTACTAATCACTTTTACACTGGCAAAAACAGCAATAATCGACGCGATATAAAAAACAGCGATCATTAAATAATCCAATATGTATTGATAATGCTGTTAGTATATACCCAAATGATATCAAGATACAGTTTACAAACACAGTGTTCATCGAAAAATAAGCTTATTAAACTGTATTTGGGTGAGTATATCACAATGAAATGTGACATTTTTATTTGTTGATCTTTCATGGTAAATATAATTAAAACAACTAAAAAAAATAAAAACCATAAAATTTTATTATTTAAATTCAAAGCGAAATTGTTATAAAGTATATAAATTAAGCACATTAACCAATCATTATACCTATCCCATTAATTTGTCATTTGGGTCATGCAGCTTAAAGGTGCTTAGGCATAATAAAATCTAAGATGAGAGAATCATGAATAACCAATACTCCTCAATGCGAAGTAATGTCAATATGTTAGGCACTTTACTGGGCAATGCAATAAAACGCGCCACTGGCAATGAAACCTTTGATTTAGTTGAAAAAATAAGAAAGCTATCAAAATCAGCTCAACAAGGAAACACCCAAGCACATAATGAGCTACTCAAATTAATTGAAAACCTTAATGATGATGATTTATTACATGTTGCACGGGCATTTAATCAGTTTTTAAATTTAGTCAATACGGCTGCTGAATATTATGGTATTTCTCCCCATGGAGAAGCATCTAGTAGCCCCAAAAAAATGACTGAATTATTTAGTACACTTAAAAATCTCGATTTTTCAAATCAAACTATTACCGAAGCGATTAATGAGTTATCGATTGAATTGGTGCTAACTGCACACCCGACAGAAATTAATCGCCGAACCATGATAAATACTTATACGGCTATTAATAACTGTTTATCTCAACTGGATCATGATGATTTAGCCGACTATGAAATAGAACGAATTATGCGCCGCTTAAAACAGTTAGTTTGTCAGGCATGGTATACCGATGAAATCCGCAAAAAACGCCCTACCCCCATTGATGAAGCTAAATGGGGATTTTCGGTCATTGAAGATAGCTTATGGGAAGGTGTGCCGCTATTTTTGCGTGAACTTAATGACCAGTTAGTCGATGCCTTTGATGAGCAATTACCAGTTGATCATGTGCCTATTAAATTTACCTCATGGATGGGTGGCGATCGTGATGGTAATCCAAATGTGACAGCTAAAGTAACCGAAAAGGTCATGCTACAAGCGAGATTAAAGGCAATTGAGTTATTTTTAGCAGATATTCAAATACTGGTACGTGAACTTTCAATGACGGAATGTAGTGATTCAGTCATTGATCTATTAGATGAAAAAAACAAAACTGTTTCCGAGCCCTATCGAGCTGTAATGAAACAGTTACGAACACGTTTGATTAACACTCACAATTATATTGAAGCTTTGCTGAATAATGAGCGAGTATTACCACCCAGTGATATTTTAATTAAAAATGAACAGCTATGGATGCCACTTTATACCTGTTATGAGTCATTAATTGATCACGGTATGTCAACTATAGCCCATGGTCCATTACTTGATACTTTACGACGCATTAAAAGTTTTGGTTTACAATTAGTTAAATTAGACATTCGCCAAGACAGCTCAGTACACACTGAAGCGCTTGATGCATTAACCAAAGAGCTTAATTTAGGTAGCTATGCAAAATGGACAGAGCAAGAAAAACAAGCGTTTTTATTAACTGAATTACAATCTAATCGACCATTATTGCCTTATAACTGGCAACCAGATCAAATGGTTCAAGAAGTTTTAGATACCTGTCGTGTTATCCAAAAAGCTGGCGAAGAATCGATTGCCTCTTACGTAATATCAATGGCTAAAGCCCCTTCTGATATATTAGCTGTTTACTTGTTATTGAAAATTGTTGATTGCCAAAAATATATTCCTGTTGCACCGTTATTTGAGACATTAGAAGATTTAAATAACGCAAAATCGGTGATGCAAAAACTGCTGGATATTCCTTGGTATCGCGACAAAATTCAAGGTAAGCAGATGGTAATGATAGGCTACTCCGACTCGGCTAAAGATGCAGGGACACTCGCAGCATCTTGGGCACAATATCGATCGCAAGAAGAATTAGTTAGCTTATTTGAAAAGTATGATACTAATTTAGTGCTATTCCACGGGCGAGGCGGTTCAATAGGTCGAGGTGGAGCACCAGCACATGCGGCACTGCTTTCACAACCACCGGGTTCATTAAAAGGCGGACTTAGAGTTACCGAACAAGGTGAAATGATCCGTTTTAAACTTGGTCTACCAGAAGTTGCTCTAAGCAGTTTAATGCTGTATACATCAGCGATTTTACAAGCCAACTTATTGCCGCCGCCTGCACCCAAACAAGAATGGCGCAATATCATGGATGAAATGTCTAAAATTTCGTGCAATTGCTATCGCAGTTATGTACGAGAACGAGCTGAGTTTGTTGATTATTTTAGAGCAGTAACACCAGAAGCTGAATTAGGTAGATTACCACTTGGTTCAAGACCACAAAAACGTCGAACTGGCGGTGGTATCGAAAGTTTACGTGCTATTCCATGGATTTTTGCTTGGACACAAAACCGTTTAATGGTGCCATCTTGGCTTGGTGCCGGTAGTGCACTTAGAGTAGCTATTGAAGAGGGTAAACAAAATCTTCTTAAAGAAATGTATCACAATTGGCCTTTTTTTAATGCTCGATTAGGTATGCTTGAAATGGTCTATGCCAAAGCCGCACCAAACATCCACGAATATTATGAACAACGTTTAGTCGATCCTGCACTATGGCCATTAGGTGAAGAACTAAGAAATTTGTTAACCCAAGATATCAATACCGTGCTAACCATTACCGATGATATTAGCTTAATGGCTGATTTACCTTGGATAGCACAGTCGGTGGCATTGCGTAATACTTATATTGAACCATTAAATTTATTACAGGCTGAGTTATTAAGTCGTTCACGAAAATACAACGATAACGAAAATATTATAGTAGAACAGGGATTAATGATTACTATTTCTGGAATTGCAGCTGGTATGCGAAACTCAGGATAAAAAAGCTCAATACTTTTTCTGCTGTTAACAAAGAACTCGTTTTCTAACGAGTTCTTTGATTTCATTGATGTATAAAATAGCCAAAGTTATTGCTCAATGCCGAAAAAACTCAAATGCTCTAAATCCACCTACATCAAAGATAAGCTCCCTCCGCCGAACAAAAATCAATCTTATTTTCAATAAAAACTGTTAGAAAAGGTATTGATTTTATTGAATTTTTTATTTTTTGTTTTTTATAATAATCATTTAATAATGTATGTTAGCCGATAGCATATTTTTAAGTATTTTCGGTAACATCCCAATAAAAAAATAAACCCCGAATGATATCGAGGTTTGTCAACAATCTAAAAAGCACAATGTTTTTTTATTTTTTAGGTAATAACTGTTCTAAATAAGCTTTAGCGTCTTGATCGCCTTGTTCGCTAGCTTTAGTGAACCAATAGATAGCACGCTCTTGATCTTTATCAATACCTTCACCTTCCAGATATTTAACACCTAAATTATATTGAGCATCTACACTGCCTTGCTCTGCAGCTTTTAGATACCATTCAACGGCTTTTTTCTCGTCTTTATCAACACCACCGCCTACATCGTACATCACACCAATATTATATTGGGCATCGGCATTACCCGCTTCAGCAGCTTTAGTAAACCAATATGCAGCTTGTGTATTGTCTGGTTTAGTTCCCGTTCCTGTCGCATACATAATAGCTAAATTATACATAGCTAGCACATACCCTCGTTCTGCCGCTTGTGTATAAAAATAGTTAGCGGCAACATAATCTTGGGTTAGACCATCGCCATTTTCTGACATTAGCCCTAAATAATATTGCGCTTCTGGAATATTATCTTTCGCAGCTTTACTAAACCAATCAGCCGCTATCATGCGATCTTTTGTTACTCCATCACCAAAAAAATACATAATACCGAGATTTAAATAAGCATCATAAATACCCTCATCACCTGCTTGTGAAAAATAATCAATCGCAGCTAATGTGTTTTTTCCTATACCGTCACCTTCTTTATACATTAAAGCTAAATTATATTTAGCCAATGCATAATTTTGAGCTGCAGCTAATTTAAAATATTTAAACGCTTCATTTAAATTACGCTCAGTACCTAGACCATTTTGATACATAAACCCTAAATTATTTTGTGCTTTGGCAAGTCCTTGTTCGGCTGCTTTTTTGTACCAAAAAAAAGCACGAACATCACTTTCTTCAACACCCAATCCTTGTTTATAAATACCACCTAATGAGTACTGAGCTTCTGCGTTTCCTTTTTCTGCAGACAAACGCAAAGAAGGGAGCAACGACTCTGACTCTTTAAGCTTTAATTGGGCATCGCTTGATTGCACCTTATAATTTGTAGCCATTGCACAACAAGAAATGGATAATAATAGTACTAATAAAATTTGATTTTTTTTCATATTTTTTAATTATAATGATATTAATAATAATTATACATAAATGCGACCAAAGGGAATAGTTTTTGTTTAATACTTATTCATTTTGAAATTATATATTTTTAATATCAAGCTATATGAGTTTATTTTCCCTTTAATAAACAACATAATATATTAAATTATAAACCAAGTTCATCCCAAATTTCATCAATCCGAGCAACAACTTTAGGATCTTTCTTGATAATCTTTCCCCACTCGCGATTGGTTTCCCCCTTCCATTTATTAGTCGCATCCAACCCCATTTTAGAACCCAATCCAGAAACCGGCGAAGCAAAGTCTAAATAGTCGATAGGTGTATTATCAATAAAAGTAGTATCACGCTGTGGATCCATACGTGTTGAAATAGCCCACATAACATCTTTCCAGTCACGGGCATTAATATCATCATCACAGACAATCACAAATTTTGTATACATAAATTGCCTTAGATAAGACCAAACCCCCATCATGACTCGTTTAGCATGGCCTGGATACTGTTTTTTAATTGTCACAATCGCAATACGGTATGAGCATCCTTCGGGGGGTAAATAAAAATCGACAATTTCAGGAAATTGTTTTTGCAAAATTGGTATAAAGACCTCATTCAACGCAAGTCCCATTACCGCGGGTTCATCTGGTGGTCTACCGGTATAGGTTGAATGATAAATCGCATCTTTACGACGTGTTAAATGTGTCACGGTAAATACAGCAAATTGCTCAACTTCATTATAATAACCGGTGTGATCACCATACGGACCTTCTGATGCTAACTCATTAGGATCAATATAACCTTCAAGCACGATTTCTGCACTAGCTGGAACCTCTAAATCGTTTGATAACGATTTCACCACTTCGGTTCGACTACCGCGTAATAATCCAGAAAAAGCATATTCGGATAAAGTGTCTGGCACGGGTGTCACTGCAGCTAAAATGGTTGCCGGATCAGCGCCAATCACAACACTAACAGGGAATTTTTGGTTAGGATTTGCTTGTTGCCACTCGGCAAAATCAAGCGCCCCACCACGATGTGAAAGCCAGCGCATAATTAATTTATTTTTGCCTAAAAGCTGCAAGCGATAAATACCCACATTTTGTCGATCTTTATAAGGACCTTTAGTAATAGTCAGTCCCCAAGATAACAGCGGTGCCACATCATCAGGCCAGCAATGCATAATGGGTAAACGCGTCAAATCCACTTCATCATCCTTAAAAATCACCTCTTGGCAAGGGGCTGATGAACGATGTTTGACTGGCATATTTAGTACTTGTTTATATTTAGGTAATACATTAAAAAATTGCCGTATGCCTTTGGGTGGTTCGGGTTCACGCAAAAATGCCAATAACTCACCAATTTCACGCAAAGCTAAAGTATCTTCATGCCCCATACCCATCGCAACGCGCTTAGCTGTGCCAAATAGATTACATAAAACAGGCATATCATAGCCAATTGGGTTTTCGAATAATAAGGCAGGACCTTCGCTGCGTAATACGCGATCAGCAATTTCGGTCATTTCAAGATAAGGATTAACAGGAAAAGTAATTCGTTTTAATTCACCTTGCTGTTCAAGATAATCTAAAAAATCTCTAAAATTTGAAAAATGCATGTATTATCACTCCCTGTTACTAGCTCATCTTGAGTTAACCAAATCTAAAAAAGTCTTTTAATCCTCAATGGAAACCTGTCGTTCAATTTAATTAATCAGCATCAAAGTTTTCACTGTAAATAGGTACTTGTTTATTTTGATTACACGCCACAATTTTAGGTAATAGGGTTTCAAACTGCTTTTTGTCGATTTCAATAAATTCATCCTGCTCAACTTGATAAAATAAATATTCTTCAGATTCATCATCGAATCGGAACGAGGCGAGCCAGTCATTGCGATCATCACTATTTTCATTAGCAAATATCTGAATAATACTATTTTCACGCTTTTCGGGTTGGTCATGTAATTTATAATCAATGATCTTCTCAGCGATTTTAGCGTCATATTCATCAAAAATAATATAATCACTTTGATTGAATTGGCACTTTTTTATACTTATTTCAGCATGACTGATTGGTATAAAAAAACATAAACAGGAAAATACAAGAGCAGATAGACTCAATTTCATTTTCGACCTCTTAATTAAGATTTAATCAAACTATGAATTTTAACAATAGCCTCACTGTTATTTGGCGATACAGTAAGACTAGTAGCCTCATCAATCGTTAGCCATTGATAAGCTAAATGTTCAGTAAGCACAGGTGTTATCTCATTAATAAGAGGTAGATAAAACCAATGTTCTTTATTTATTTTAACTTCTGGCGCATATCTATGTCTAAATTGAGGAAAAATCTCAAACTCAACGGTATGCTTTGCATCTATTAACTTAAGATTTTGCCCTATAATATCAATGCCTGTTTCTTCAAGAACTTCACGAATCGCAGTATCTAATGGCGATTCATTTGTTTCCATGCTACCTGTAACTGATTGCCAAAAACAAGGGTCATCCTTACGCTGCAACATAAGACAACGATTAGTTGTCTGGCAGAAAATCACTACCAGAACAGATTCAGGATTTTTAAATTTTTGCATCACATATCGCTATTTTTTACTTACTTCAATACCCAATTCAGTTAATGCTGCCGCATTTGCTGGACTTGGCGCATCGGTTAATAAACATGCGGCCGCAGTTGTTTTAGGAAATGCTATCACATCGCGGATATTATCGGTTCCACTTAATAACATGCTTAGTCTATCTAATCCAAATGCTAATCCTGCATGAGGTGGTGTGCCATATTTTAATGCATCAAGTAAAAAGCCAAATTTTTCACGTTGATCATGCTCATCAATACCTAAAATTGAAAAAACTGCTTGCTGCATTTCACTGCGATGAATACGAACCGATCCACCACCCACTTCATAACCATTTATAACCATATCATAAGCATTCGCAACAGCATTTTCCGGGTTCTTGATAAGCTCTTCGGGTGTATAATCTTTTGGTGATGTAAATGGATGATGCATCGCCGTTAGTCCTTCATCGGTTTCTTCAAACATAGGGAAATCAACAACCCAAAGCACAGCCCATTTACTTTCATCAGTTAAGCTTAAGTCCTTACCAACTTTTAAACGTAATGCACCGAGTGCATCACTTACAACTTTATAACTATCGGCACCAAATAATAAAATATCGCCATCTTTAGCATTGGCTCGATTAAGTAGGGCTTCCATTTGTGATTCATTAAAGAATTTTGCCACAGGGCTTTGTACGCCTTCTAAGCCTTTATGGCGTTCATTAACCTTAATCCATGCCATACCTTTAGCACCATAAACCGAAATGAATTGTGTATATTCATCTAACTGCTTGCGTGTTAATTGGGCGCCATTTGGTACACAAAGTAAAGCTACGCGACCTTTAGGATCATTGGCTGGAGTTGAAAACACTTTAAAATCAACATCTTTAACAATATCAGCCACGTCAATAATTTCGAGCGGATTACGTAAATCGGGTTTATCGCTACCAAAACGACGCATCGCCTCAGCAAAAGTCATGATAGGGAACTGGCCTAAATCGACATTTTTAACATGCAACCAAAGTTCACGAATCATTTGTTCCATAACCTCACGCACTTGTTCGGCCGTCATAAATGACGTTTCAACATCGATTTGGGTAAATTCAGGTTGACGATCAGCTCTCAAATCTTCATCTCGAAAACATTTTACAATTTGATAATAGCGATCAAATCCTGACATCATCAGCAATTGCTTAAATAACTGTGGCGATTGTGGAAGGGCATAAAATTCACCTTTATGAATTCGGCTTGGCACTAAATAGTCTCGAGCTCCTTCCGGTGTTGCTTTGGTTAACATAGGGGTTTCAATATCTAAAAAACCATGCTCGTTCATAAATGAACGAACAAACGCAGTAATTTTGGCTCGAGTTTTAAAAATCGTTGCCATTTCAGGGCGACGAAGATCAATATAACGATATTTTAAACGCTGTTCTTCACTATTGTTTTGATTAAAATCAAGAGGTAAAACATCGCTACGGTTAAATATAGTCAGCTCAGTGGCCAGAATTTCAACCTCGCCAGTTGCCATCTCTTTATTGATTTGACCTTCAGGGCGAGCTCTTACTTTTCCTTTGATTTGAATACAAAATTCATTACGTAACTCACCCGCAAGTTGATACGCTTGTTGATAATCTGGGTCGAAAAACACCTGAACAATGCCTTCACGATCGCGCATATCAATAAAAATCATACCGCCTAAATCCCGACGTTTATTGACCCACCCACACAATGTTACTTCTTGATTAATATGAGATGCCGTTAACTGACCGCAATAAATTGAACGCATAAAATATCCTGTTTAAGTATCAATCTTTAAAAATAGTGTTTATTATAAAACAAATAAAACCCTTATAAAGGCATTTATTGAGATTTCTTCTTTAATTGTTTAAATATTTTGTGTTGTTATTACCATATTGTTTACTAACGTGTAATTGATGGAACTTGTTTGTTGACGTAAGTAAATTAGGTTATGTATATTAACTACACAATGATAATTGTTGCTTATGATTTTAGTGACCATAACTAATTTTATTAACAATAAAATATTCTATGAGGCCATAAGGATGGAAATGTTAAAAGACTACAGAGTGCATGCTCTTGCACTAGTCGTTGTTTTAGTATGTGAGTTCATCGGTAAACAATCGATTTGGACTATCTCAGTGTACCCGATGTTATACGCCATGATTATTGGCGGAATAATTAGTCTTCCCAAATTTAAAATATTAAAACTAAAAAATATGAATCATGCCAGTACCATCATGATGGTTACTTTAATGCTACTTGTTGCCAAGCTTGGCGTTTCGGTTGGTCCTAAAATTGATATGATTTTAGAAGATGCGAAATTAGCCTTAGTTTTTCAAGAGTTAGGTCATTTTGCCGGCACGATTTTATTAGGCTTACCACTGGCAATGATATTAGGCATGAAACGCGAAGCGGTGGGCGCAACTTATTCAGTTGCTCGCGAACCCAATATCGCGATCGTTGCCGACAAATATGGATTAGATTCTGCTGAAGGTCGTGGTGTTATGGCAATGTATGTGTGTGGCACGCTTTATGGCGCTATTTGGATGAGCATACTTGCTAGCGTAATGGCAAAATTAGATATCCTCCATCCTTATGCGTTAGCGATGGGGGCTGGGGTTGGAAGTGGTAGTATGATGGCGGCATCACTTGCACCAATAAGTGATCTTTATCCTCAAATGGCTAGCGAAATCAAAGCCTATGCAACAACAGCAAATTTAATATCAAGTATTGTTGGTATTTATATTTATACACTATTTTCGTTACCTTTTGCCTCTTTCTTATATAACCTTTTTGCCCGCTTACGACGTAACAAAGAAGGAGCGTTATCATGAAATGCCTAGAAACAATATTTTTACTGATCTTAGTTGCCATTATTATGGCCGCCGGCAATACTGTAGGTTACAAAATTGATTTTATGCTGTCACTACAAGCATTATCAATCTTAGTTGCTATCTCAATAGCCGGCTATTTAGTTGGTAAAACTCCACTATTAAACAAATTTCCAGTTATATTATGGGTATCAGTCGTAGCCGCAGTTGTTTCATCACCAATCTTTCCTTATCACGAACAAGTTGTTTCAATTACTGATCAAGTTTCTTTATTGGCTGTCTGTACCCCAGTACTTGCTTATGCAGGACTAGCTATTGGCAAAGATTTAGCATTATTTAAAAGTATCTCTTGGCGAATCATTCCTGTTTCTTTAGCCGTGTTTTCAGGTACCTTTATTTTTGCGGCAATCATTGCACAAATCACCTTGCATTGGGAAGGTGTTATCTAATTTGAATTAGGATTTAACGTATGACAAAAGAAGAACTTAAAAAAAAGGTTTGTAACGCAATAGCAAACCGAAAAGCTGACATCAAAGCGATTGCTCAGTCAATTTGGGCAGAACCAGAACTTGGTTATAAAGAACACAAAACCGCTAAAAAAGTCGAAGAAGCCTTTGAAAAATTGGGTGTACCATTTAAAAATAAATTAGCTCTAACTGGCGTAAAAGGTCGCTTAAAAGGCGGAAAAGGTAGTCAGTACAGCATTGCTGTTATTGGTGAGCTTGATGCCATTATTTGTGCTGATCACCCTGCTGCTGACGAAACATCTGGCGCTGCGCACTGTTGTGGGCATAATGCGCAAATTGCCAATATGATGGCAGTTACGATGGGATTAATTGATGCAGGAGCTATGCAATTTTTAGCGGGCGATGTCGTACCTTTTGCGGTGCCTGCTGAAGAATATGTTGAAATCACTTATCGAAATCGCTTAATTAAAGAAGGTAAAATCAAATATATTGGTGGCAAACCAGAGCTAATTTCGCGGGGTGAATTTGACGATGTTGATATGGCACTGCAAATACACTTAACTAGCGTACCCAATGACCGCCAAGATGGTTTTATCGAAATATCAACCACCAGTAATGGTTTTATCGGTAAACTGATTAAATATAAAGGCGAAGCATCACACGCAGCTGCTGCACCACATGCAGGTGTCAATGCCTTAAACGCAGCAATGATGGGAATGATGGGTGTACACGCGATTCGCGAAACATTTCAAGAAAAAGACTATATTCGATTCCATCCGATTATTACTCAGGGCGGTGATTTAGTTAATGTAGTTCCAAGCGATGTGAGAATGGAAAGTTATGTGCGAGCAGGCAATGTGCCCGCCATGATTGATGCCAATGAACGAATTAATCAAGCACTAAAAGCAGGCGCTATGGCAGTTGGTGCCACCTGTGAAATTAAGGACTTGCCTGGCTATTTACCATTAAATAACAATCCAACGCTTAACGAGCTTTTAAAACGTAATGCCGAAGAGTTAATTGGTGAAGAAAATGTTTCAGTTGCCCCTCATATGACAGGAAGCACCGATACTGGCGATCTATCCCACATAATGCCTGTTAGCCACCCATGGATTGGTTCGGTTCGGGGTGTTTTACACGGTAAAGATTATACCGTATTTGATGAGGAGATGGCTTATATCCGTCCTGCGCAAATGATGGCTTGTACAATTATCGATTTACTTTATGACGACGCCAAAGCTGCACAAACGCTGATGTCAGAATATAAGCCACTTATGACCAAAGAAGAATATTTAACATTCCTATCTGGCTTTGACAAATAATCTTAATCACTTGGCACATTGGTGTGCCAAGTTTCTGTTATAATGCTTTGTCATAATTAACCCAATAATCATCCACTATGCAAGAACTGACTGATCAAGAACTGTTTCGTTATGATAGACAAATCACATTGCGTGGTTTTGATATTGATAAACAACAAATATTAAAAAACAGTTCAGCACTGATCATCGGTTTAGGCGGACTTGGCTGTGCGGCATCACTCTATTTGGCTGCATCGGGTTTAGGCAAATTAACGTTAGTTGATTTTGACACCATATCAAAATCCAACCTAAATCGACAAATTTTATATACCGAAACAGATATCAATCAATACAAAGTCGAGGTCGCAAAAAAAGCCTTAACCAATATCAATGCCAATACGTTAATTGACACAGTGCATCAGCAACTTGACGATGACAAGCTCATTACGCTTATCAAACAGCATAATATTGTCATCGACTGTACTGATAACTTAGTGACACGAGAGCAAATTAACCGTTGTTGTTTTCATGTAAAAAGACCGCTCGTTTCTGGTGCAGCTATCCGTATGGAGGGGTTATTAAGCGTATTTACTTATCAGCCTGATGAGCCTTGTTATCACTGTTTGAGTCGCTTATTTGGTCAAGATCAACTCACATGTGTTGAAGCAGGTGTCATGGCGCCGCTTGTTGGCATGTTTGGCACCATGCAAGCCTTAGAAGCCATCAAAGTGCTAACCCAATATGGAAAACCATTAATTGGTCGTGTACTAATGATTGATACAATGACAATGGAATTTAACCAAGTTAAATTTACCAAACAACTTAACTGTCGCATTTGTGGAAACAGTCATACTAATTAGGTTTCGCAATGAAAATTAACCGCATTATTTTAGCACCCATGGAGGGTGTGCTTGATTATCAAGTCAGACAACTTTTAACTTCAATTAACCAATTTGATTATTGTGTGACTGAATTTATTAGAGTAACCCATCATAAATTATCTAATCGAACCTTTTATCGCCTATGTCCTGAGCTTTACCATAACGGAAAAACTAAATCTGGCACGCCAGTTCGGGTGCAAATTCTTGGCCAGTCGCCAGAATGGATGGCAGAAAATGCCGTTAAAGCCATTGAATTAGGCTCCTATGGTATCGATATCAATTTTGGTTGCCCTGCCAAAACGGTCGTTGGTAGTCACGGAGGCGCTTATTTATTACAATATCCCGAGCAGATATTTAATATTGTCAGCCAAGTAAGGCAAGCGATCGGAGTAACCAATAGGTTATCAGTCAAAATTCGCTTAGGATGGGATAATAAATCACATTGTCACGACATCGCAAGCGCAATTGAACTTGCCGGTGCCAATGAAATTGCCATTCATGGTCGAACCAAAGAAGACGGCTATAAAGCCGAAAAAATAGATTGGCAAACAATAGGTCAAATCAAACAACATCTAAACATACCCGTTATTGCTAATGGTGAAATTTTTTCTATTGAGGATGCAAAAAATTGCATAAACCAAAGCCAAACTAACGATATTATGCTAGGCCGTGGTATTTTAACGATTCCTAACTTAGCCAATATGATTCGAACTGAACAATCACCATTCAATTGGCAACAAGTGATGGAAATATTGATCCACTATGCAACATCCTCCATAGATGACGTTAAACCGCTTTATCATTCTGCACGCATCAAACAGTGGCTTGCTTACTTAAAACAGCACTATGCTCAAGCAGCAGACGTTCTACAAAATATTCGAACACTCAAATCACAGCAAGAGATCTGTGATTTTTTAGCGAATAATAGCCTAAATAAGCGCCTTAGGTAATAATAAAATAGCTAATTGGTGTTCATTTATTATAACGATGTAGAGGGATGGGGGTTCATAAAAATCGGTCAGGAAAGGTATTGATTTTATTAAAGTTTTTGACAAGCTATTTCACCAAAAAACTTTAATAAATCAATACTTTTTTGTGATTATAATTGATTGGGTGCAGTGGTTTCGGACGTATTAGCTTTGTTGAACAAAATAAACTTCGAATTTAAACCACAACAACCGCACTCCCAATAAAGCGCCCCAACTACGCTAGGGCGCTGTTCTTTAATAAATTATCCTCTGTTTGCACCATCTCCCCCCCCTCCACGGCCTAAGGATTAAGGGCTAAGAAATAAAAGCTAAGGTGTGGTGCAATAAATGTGCTCGCGGTACGACCCATCTCTAATGCGGACATCACCGCCATAGACAACAAAGTAGACACCGCTATCTGTAGCGTCGCTTGTCCAGCTGGAGTCCCAGAAGCCTATAAAGTTGGAGCCCCCGTCAATGTAATAATGGCCTAAGTCGCCCCACTCCGTGAAAAATCCTGCGCCTATATAACGCGTGTTATACCATGTATTTGACGACGGCGTGGCACCATCTATGCCATCATAACATGGGAACCGATTATCTGAACCACACTTCGCGTTAGTTAACTCCTTGAGCTTTGGCGCACGATAACCCAAACTACCACACCAAGATATTTGGTTAGACCAATAATCCTGTTTAGTACCTCGATGGACAAACCACTGTCTCAACACAAATCCATACCTCACCTCATTCCCACTACTATCTCTACCCACCAACTCAAATGTCTGCGGCAAAGATGGCACGGTTAAAGGGCTAGGATTATCTGACTGCATTTGAGCATCACTTGCCTTAGGTCCCGTTAAGGTTACTCGCGTTACATAACTAGATCTATCATCATCCTCATAAATCCACGCATCCTCTTCCTCACCTTGTTTTGGCAGTCTCCAACTCACCGTAGCTGTTATCCCTCCACGCGAGACTGAAGGCCATGTCAACTGACTGGCATCAACCCCAGCTATGAGTAAATCAAAATACAAACCATCCCCCCCCATTGTTGGAAAATTAAGGCCGTAAGATGACGAACTTGTTGACTGAACTAAAAATCCCTTATTAGGAACCATGCTAGAGGGTTTGAAGACAGAACCATTAGTATTCGGCCTGACAAAACAAATACGAGTACCACCATACGGATTAATATAATACGTCACTGTTTGACTACTAAAATTTCTTGTATTAGGTAACCCGTACTTTGTTTGTAAACCTCCTCCTGTACTACTTAATGTCATCTTATAAGGAACCTTACAAATATCTAATGCTTCACTACGACTTACAGTATTATTATCCGCATCAGTAAAACTCACCGATACACTTCCCGTCGCAGTAACACCATTAGTACCCTGACCATCCCCATCGTCATCTCCCCAATTACCTTGAGTAATTAAGTCATTTAAACTGACTGTATTTACCGATAATGGCACCACCATGTGTATATCATTAAAAGTAGTTCCATTGACTAGCTTTATCGGATTTCTCGAACTTGATGTGTTAGTTGATGGCTTGAGGGTTCTACCATCCGGCAACTCAATAGCTAATAGATTATCCGTCGAAGTCACTTTAGTTAGTCCACCATCAAACGTTAAATACGGCGCGTTACCCTCAATTTTCCTTGATGTATGCGATGTTAATGCCTGAGAACCTTGCGTGTATGATAATAAAAGCAGTGGTGCAAAGAACAGCGAGAATTTAGTTGATTTAAATAAGTTATGTGATTTAGATAACCTAAATAAATTAGATAGGTTAGAGAAGAAAAATGAAAAAGGTAAAAAACTCAACCTCCACAAAAAAAACACCGATATATCCGACAACTTTACTAAACGTGATGATTTCGATAACTTCGGTGATAAAAATAAGAAAAGAGTCTGATTTTGACTATAGTGAAAATAAAAAAGATTTAGGGCGTAGGTTTGGCAAGCAAGATGCCAGATATGATAGTCATGGTAACGCATTTCGATTATCCAGTCAATTAAATTTATGTTTTTATTTAAATTTAAATAAAAACAGCTCAATTAATGAGCACTACTTTATTTTAAAGTGCCTGAATCATATCCTGTTGATTAATAATGCGCTATTTTTTTTGTTGAAAATTTGTAAAGTTTTATTAAATAGATAGCTCGTAGAAATAAATAATTATACTTTGTTGAATAAATGCAGCAATTATTGAAAATATTATCATCATAAAAATCAATAATATTACATTGATTTTATTAACAATATGAACATTAGCGTAATGAAGAACAAGCGACAACAGGCCAAAAAACCATAATGTATCTACAAATTTATTTTGATAGAAATAAATTGAAATATCAAAATCTAGTAACCGAAATACGTCTAAAAAAAAACAACTCAATAAAAAATAAACTACACCACCAATAATGGGGAGAGTAAAAAAAGACACTTTATTCATCTTATTTCATTATTAATTTTACCTAAACGTTCCTGTTATCTAAAATTTTTAACAAAATTTTAATTATTGTTTGTTGTTAATCAATTCGTTTAATAAAGTGTTTGATCTTAAATCCCATAGCAATCAACGACGCAAAATAGACAACGATTCCAACAATTACCAATGCAAACAATCGCCCAATACGAACCAACATTGAACCGGTTGACCAGTCAGGTAATAAGTGTGAACCAAACCATAATGCCGCAGACATTAAAATTACCGCTATGATGATTTTGATTAAAAATCCATACCAACCGGATTGCGGTTGATAAAGTTGTTTTTTACGTAATTGCCAATACAATAATCCAGCATTAAAGCAAGCGGCTAAACCAATGGATAGTGAAAGGCCTGCATGCTGTAATGGCCCAATAAAAACGAGATTCATTAGCTGTGTTAAAATTAAGGTGACAATTGCAATTTTGACGGGTGTTTTAATGTCTTGACGCGAATAAAATGCGGGTGCTAACACTTTAATTAAAATCAATCCAAGTAGACCGATAGAGTAAGCAACTAAAGCTCGCTGTGTCATCAATGTATCATTTAAGGTAAATTGGCCATATTCAAATAACGTTGATATAAGCGGGCGAGAAATAACACCTAATGCAATCGTGCTTGGTAAAGCCAATAAAAAGCAGAGGCGCAATCCCCAATCTAACAACTCTGAATATTGTTTATGATCGCCTTTAGAAAAGCTTTTAGCTAACGATGGCAATAATATAGTACCTAATGCCACACCAAGCACACCGGCAGGGAATTCCATTAATCGATCCGCATAATACATCCACGAAACCGAGCCAGAAACAAGAAATGAGGCAAAAATAGTATTAATAATTAATGATATTTGCCCAACAGATACCCCTAAAATTGCCGGCCCCATCTGTTTTAAAACCCGCCAAACACCACTATCTTTAAAATTTATACGAGGCAAGACTAGCATGCCAATCTTTTTTAAATAAGGTAGCTGATAGAGTAATTGTAAAATCCCACCAACACCAACCGACACAGCAAGCGCTAATACCGGAGGGTTAAAGTAAGGTGTTAAAAATAGCGTGAATATAATCATACTCACATTAAGTAGTGTTGGCACAAAAGCGGGAACAGAGAAACGATTCCATGTGTTGAGTATAGCGCCAACAAGTGAAGCCAGTGATATAAAAAAGATATAAGGAAAGGTTATACGCAACATGGTCGTTGCAAGTTCAAATTTTTCGGTTGACTCTTGCATAAATCCTGGTGCAGTTAACATAATAACAAAAGGTGCGCTGACAACACCAATTAAAGTAACAATAGCTAATACTAGCGTTAATAAACCTGCAATATAAGCAACAAAGGTACGCGTTGCTTCAATCCCTTGCTGATTTTTATATTCAGCTAAAATAGGCACAAAGGCTTGCGAAAAAGCACCTTCAGCAAAAATACGCCGTAGTAAATTAGGAAGTTTAAAGGCCACAAAAAAAGCATCGGTCGCCATGCCAGCGCCAAAAAAACGCGCAATAATAGCATCACGCACAAAACCTAATACGCGAGAGACCATCGTCATTGAACTAACTGTGGCTAAAGATTTTAGAAGATTCATTGATAATATAACGTGCCTAAAACGGACAATGGACATAGTCTACAAATTATTAACTAAAATCACCATCTTTTTTCCATTAACTTGGCTTTTAAGAAAAACACAAAAATTATATTTAATGATTTTTATATTCAGCTCTTGTGCACTTAATCAATTCGAAGACTGTGATTATGGATTCTTTATGAAGTAATAAATATTGATATGAATTTGTTAGATAAATGGTGGGTCGTGAGCGATTCGAACGCTCGACCAACGGATTAAAAGTCCGCTGCTCTACCGACTGAGCTAACGACCCATTTGACAAAAACCACTTTAGCTTTAATGCTTAAAGCCACAAGCAATTTCGGGTTGGTATAATACTTATAATTATAATGCTACGCAACCCTTTTATTGTCATTTTTACGCAATAGCCGGTTATTTATACACTTTACTTTAGTGACGCTAATTTTTTATTCGCAAGCGCAACTGCATTCTTATCTTTTGAATACTTATTCACCACTTGTTGAAAAACCGCTTTGGCATTTTTAGTGTCTCCTTTATCAAGTAAAATTAATCCTACTTTATAAAGGCTATCAGCGGCTTTTGGTGAAGAGGGGAAATCTTTTACCACAGTCGCATAATAAAATGAAGCATCATCTTTTTTGTTTTGTTTATATGAAAGTTGACCAAGCCAATAATTAACGTTGGCTCGGTAATTAGACTTTGGGTAGGTTTTTAAATACTTTTGAAACGCAGCAATGGCCTCGTTATTTTGTTTACCTTCATTAACAAACTGCATAACAAAATTATAATCAGCTTTATCATCACCTGAGGTTGTCCATCCCGATAAATCTGACGACGAAGATGTTGATGAAGTCGAATCAGAAGATGGAGCGGAGCTATTTTCTTGTGAGTCAGAATTAGAATTTGATGAAAATCCAGAACCATTAGCCATTTGCTGTAAAATCATTTTTTGGCGTTCAATTGTCTGATTCAGTTGATATTTTGTTTCCTCTAACTGACCGCGGAGTGTATCTACATCGGCTTGTAAATCGCTAATTTTTTGTTGGTTTTGAATTATTAACTGCCCTTGAGCTTGAATAGTTCGATCAATATCAGAACTACCCGCAGCACAACCATAACCTGTAAATAAAAGGAACAGGAACAATGTGAGTATTTTTTTATGCATATTATTAGACTCGGCGTGAACTTAAAAAATAAAAACGGCTGAATAATCAGCCGTTATAAGATGCTATTAATATCCAGCATAAGTTACTACAGCACGACGGTTTTTAGCATAAGCTGCTTCATCATGCCCTAATACAGCTGGTTTTTCTTTACCATAAGAAACAATTTCCATTTGGCTTGCAGAAGCACCATTACCTTGTAGGTATGATTTAACCGCAGCTGCACGACGTTCACCTAAAGCGATGTTATATTCAGGAGTACCGCGTTCATCAGCATGACCTTCGATAACAACTTTTACGTTATTTGCACGAATAAATACAGCGTGTGCATTTAATAATGTTTCATATTCAGACTTAACATTATATTTATCAAAATCAAAATATACTGTATTAGTTTGTTGTAATTTTTGAAGTTGTTCTAAGGCTTCTTTTGATAAAGTACCATTTAAATTACCGCCTGCATTACGGCTACTATTAGATGAACATGCAGTTACAGCGATTAATGGTAAAGCAACCGCTGCTACTTTAAGAAATTTAGAAAATTGCATTGTATTAACTCCTTTGTTAAATAAATTATTACTTATATTTTATAAATCTAACCAACTTAAAAGTAACGCCAGTTACTAACCAGAAAGATTAGAAGTATATATTATAACGACCTTAAACTTTACACAATTTTAATAATCTTAATATTGTATAATTTTTAAGCTCTTCTTATAAATATGGTGACCATGCTGGGAATTTTACCTGTCCATCAGTTGCTGGTAACCTTGCTTTGAAGTTACCATCGGTAGATACAAGATTCAAAATGGTACCTAATCCTTGTGATGAACTATAAATAATCATAGTACCATTTGGTGCAATACTTGGCGTTTCATCTAAAAAAGTATCGGTTAAACGTTGATAAGTTTTTGTGTCCATATCATATCGAGTAATATGTTGTTCGCCATTATTAGTTGAGATCATTGCAATAAAAGAACCATCAGGTGATACTCGAGCGTTCTGATTCTGCGTATTATCCCACGTTATTCTTTGAGGAGAACCGCTATTGATATTAATACTATATAATTGAGGACGTCCCGCTTGGTCAGATGTGTAAACAATAGTTTGATTATCAGGCATCCAAGATGGTTCCGTATCATTACTACGGCTAGATGTAATTTGCGTGATTTTTTTGCTAGATAAATCCATCATATATAAATTTAAGCTTCCTCCTTTAGATAAAGCAAAAGCTAATTTGCTACCGTCTGGAGAAAATGCCGGAGCACCATTATGTTGAGGAAAAGATGCAATTGTTTGAACAGCACCGCTCTCTAATGTTTTTAAAACCAATGCAGAATGACCGCCCTCAAAAGTCACATAAGCTAATTTTTTACCATCAGGTGACCAAGTAGGAGACATTAACGGTTCTTTAGAACGATGAACTGTGGTTTGATCATAACCGTCATAATCAGATACTCTTAATTCATGCGAAAAAGGCCCTTTGGTTGTTTTAACAACATAAGCAATTCGGGTTCTAAATGCGCCTTTAATACCCGTTAGTGATTCAAAAATTTCGTCACTAGCAGTATGCGCCGCATAACGAACCCAGCGTTTTTCAATAGAAAATTGGTTTTGTGCCAGAACGGTACCTGGACGGTTGACTGTATCAACTAATTGATAATTTATAAGGTATTTTCCGGATGCATCAGGTTGAATTGAACCAACTACAACTGCTGAAACACCAAGATTGTTCCATACCGCAGGGGTCACCTCTGAAGCAGTGGTTGGCTTTTGAGGCATGCGATTAACTTCAATAGGATTAAACTTACCGCTATTACGCAAATCAGAAGCAATAATATCTTCAATAATTTGTGGTGGCTCACCGCCACCAGTCCATTTGAATGGAGCAACAGCGATTGGTTTAGCAGAATTCACACCATCGGTAATAATAATTCTGACTTCAGAATTAGCCAGCGTGGTAAAAAATAAAATAAAACAAGTTGTCAAAAAGCGAGAAGCGAATTTGATCATCTTAAATTCCTTAATAAAAGCAAGAAACATTGAGTTAAATTAAACATAAACCGATAAAAAAACAGAAAAAACCTTTGAAAATTAATGTATTGCCGTTAACTAGCTACACATACTAAACTTTACAAAATATAAACAATTTTATAGCGAGAAAGATAGCCGATATCCGGTAACAAGTCCATAGTCTTTAAAATAAAAAGATTTGTATAATATTCATGGTTTTACTCTATAAAATACTCAAAGTAATAATAAAAAAATTATTCTAATTGTATGTATCTATACTAATCCTATTTAAATAAGGTTTAAAGAGTTTGAAAAGATATTTTTATACATGAAAAAGAACGAATATATCAAAAGATTTACAATTTTGGTGGTGACCATAAGAAAGTGGTAATTTTGCTTAAAAAGATGCCATTATTTTTGGCAATTTTCACAATAAAAAGTGTTACGCTGTCCTATTTTTTGTGATTTTATTTCTATTCCACAAATTATGCACGGTTCATCTTTGCGCCCATAAACTTGTAGCTCTTGCGCAAAATATCCGGGTTTGCCATCAGACTGAAGGAAATCCTTTAGTGTTGTCCCGCCTTGTTCTATTGATTTGGTAAGAACTTGTTTAATGGAAGCAACCAATCTTTCAAATTCATTTAATTGTAAGGAGTTTACTTTACGATTAGGATTGATTTTTGCCATAAATAACGATTCAGAAGCGTAAATATTACCGACGCCAACCACAATATGGTTATCCATAATCCAGTTTTTAATAGGAACTTGTCGATTTCGGGCTTTATTGAATAAATATTCTGCTGAAAATTCATTGCTTAAAGGCTCAGGTCCTAAATGTTGTAATTGAGATATTTGGTCTAATGAATTTGCCCAAAGCCAAGATCCAAAACGCCTTGGATCGGTATAACGTAAGATGACACCATTGTCTAAGACTAGATCGATATGATCGTGCTTTTCTGCTCTTTGGTGATTTTGTAAAATACGTAAGCTACCTGACATTCCCAGATGAATTACAATCCAATTGTTAGATAGCTGTAATAATAAATATTTTGCACGCCGTTTTATATCTAAAATAACTTGTCCATGAGCATTACTTATAGCCCTATCAACTGGCCAGCGTAATTTAGATTGTCTAACAATAATTTTATCTATAGTTTGTCCCTTTAAATAAGGTAAGATGCCTCGGCGACTGGTTTCAACTTCCGGTAATTCAGGCATATTCTTTCCTCTCTTAGTTATTTAATAGGTCTGTAACCCAAGTTGGTGCTTGCTGAGCAGGTACTGGCTGGTTATTGCCAGAGCATAAGCTCTGTGGATTAATCGTCCATACAGGTAAAGATCGAATACCACTTCCATTACATTGCCACCGCCCATCGCTATCAATAGGTACCATAAAAATATTTTGAGGTTGTGGTAATACTAATTTCTTTGGTGGGTTATTTTGTAAATATTCACTATAAATTTTTAAAGCACCCGTTGCACCAGTCAATTTCATTGGGGAATGATCATCTAAACCAATCCAAATAACAGCAACATTTTTACCGTCAATCCCTGTAAACCAGCTATCACGAGAATCATTACTTGTTCCAGTCTTAGCAGCTAAATTAAACGAACCGTATTTAGCTTTTAATGAACGAGATGTCCCAGAATTAACCACTTGTTGCATAGCGTAAGTAGTTAAATATGCCGATTGTTGAGATACAGCCTGAAGCTGTTGCGGATAGCTTTGATAAACAAGCTCACCTTTATCCGTTAATACATATCTTAAAATAGAAAGTGGAGAACGTTGACCATTATTAGCTATCGTTTGAAACATCTGTGCAGTTTCTAACGGTGTTAATTCTAAAGCACCAAGTAACCTTGATGGTAAATTAGGTATCCGCTCTGCGGGTACGCCCAACGCTTGTAAAGTATTCTTTGTTGCATCAAGCCCTAATGCCATACCTAAATTAACAGTAGGTACATTGAGTGAAAGCGCTAAGGCGTCAACTAACATAACCCGATCGCGGAATTTACGATCATAGTTTTTCGGCTCCCAAAAACCCCCACCATCAAGCTTAATTGATAAAGGATTATCATTAAGCCAAGTATTAAGTTGGTAATGATCCGGTTGTCCAAGTGCGGTTAAATAAGTTGACGGTTTAGCTAATGAACCAATTGCTCGTTGAGTTAACCAAGCACGATTATAACCCGGATAACGAGGTTCTGCGCTACCAATAATTGAGCGAATTTCTCCAGTCTCACGACTTACAATCACCATTGCTGTTTGTAATTCTTTATTGGTTGATGTACGCAATTTCTCTATTTCATTAGTAACCGCCTGCTCTGCAGCGGATTGAGCCACAGGGTCAAAGGTAGTGAAAATTTTCATACCAGACAGATGATCTGCTTTATCACCTAACTGTTTTCGAAGTTCACTACGCACAACTTGCATAAATGCAGGCTGTGGTGAAATCACGCCACCTTTAGGTAGAACTGTTAGTGGGCGCTGACTTAATAAAGTATATAACTCATCATCAATAATACCTTGTTGCTCAGCGAGTTTTAAAACCACATTACGACGTTCAATAACTTGTTGAGGTTGTGTCCAAGGATTATATTGTGAAGCCCCTTTTACCATACCAACTAGTACTGCTTGCTGATCCAATGTAAGTTCATTAACAGGGCGACCAAAATAGTAAAGACTTGCTAATGGAAAACCATGAATCTCTTCACTACCTGCTTGTCCCAAATAAACTTCATTTAAATAAAGTTCTAAAATACGTTCTTTGCTATAACGACCATCCAAAATCAATGCCATATAAGCTTCACGTATTTTTCGACTTAAACTACGTTCATTAGTTAAAAAAAGATTTTTAACCGTTTGCTGGGTTAATGTACTCCCACCTTCGGTACGACCTGTTGTTAAATTAACAAAAATAGCACGGCCAATAGAATATAAACTTACACCATGATGATCATAAAAACGTTTATCTTCCGTTGCAACTAATGTTTGTAACAACGAATCTGGGAACTCCTTTAATGGCACAAATAACCGTTGCTCGCCATTTGGAGAATGCATCATAGTAATTAATTTAGGATCAATTTTAAGTAATCCAAAATCACGTCCTGTCTCTAGATTAGTAATACGATCGATACGATTTTCATAAAAAGTAATTCTGACTCTAAACGCTTGCTCTTCACCATCAGGAAAAGTAAAAGGTCGACGATAAACTTCAACTGCATCATTACTTACAATAAATTCACCGGGACGAGTAGCTTTAGTATCTTGCTGACGATATTGTGCACCAACTAATAGTGTCACTACATCGTTTAAGCTATATTCACTATCAGGCTCAAGATCAATAATTTGACCATAAACCGCTGCTGGCAACTCCCACACATTTCCGTCAATCCGCTCTTTGATTTGTTGATCAAGATAGACGCCATAAATGATAGCCACAGCAGCAAATACGAGAAATAACTTAAATAGTAATGTTAAAAATCGTCGCCAAAGTGTAGTCTTTTTATTTTTTTTAGTCCTTTTAGAAGATCGTTTTTTTGCTGTTTTAGTTGATGTGTTCAAACTGCACCTAACATTTATTATCCAATAAAATTAGCTTATGATAACATAATTTTTGAAGGATACCTCGCCCTTCTTTTTGTGAAAAAGTTTCAAGTAAGTAGGTGTTTAACTGTAGAATAAATGTATAAATTTAGAAATTTAGCTGTGAGCTAATACTTTTAACTTTTGATAAGAACGCTTTTTTCGACTTACCAGTTAATCCTTCCGAGATAGGCAAACTTGCCGTTAACGGGTTAACAGGCTTGTTATTAATATGTAATTCAAAGTGCAAATGAGGCCCAGTGGAACGCCCTGTATTTCCTGATAGCCCAATTTGATCACCTTGCTTCACTTGTTGCCCTGGTTTGACTAAAATTTTATCCAAGTGCATATAAGTGGTCATATACTGACGACCATGCCGGATAGCAATATAATTACCCGCTGAACCACTATACTTTGCAATGACCACTTCACCGTTACCAACAGATAATACAGGTGTTCCACGCGATACCGCAAAATCAACACCGTTATGAGGTGCTATTTGTCCTGTAACAGGGTGCAAACGGCGTGGGTTAAATCCAGAAGAAACACGTGCTTTTGTGGCTAAAGGATAACGAAAAAAACTTTGAGATAAGCTGTTACCACTGATGTCATAATATTTACCATCATCAGCTAAAATAGCATAATAATCTCTGGTTCCATTTTTTATACGGACGCCTAGCAACTGGCTATTGGATAAATTTTTACCATGCATTTCTCGTGTTAAAGCAACTGAAAATTTATCACCAACTTGTAATCGACGAAAATCTAAACGCCATTGTAAAGCGCGAGTAATAATACCAATTTCATTACTAGTTAGCCCACTTTTGCGAGCATCAGCAACAAAATTAGTTTTAATATCACCTTTTATAACAATATCTTGTGGCACAACTTCAGCTATTTCGGAACTTTCTACAAATTTATTGCCCGATTTTTCATAGATTCGAATATTATTACTTGATATTGTCCAACTAAAAGTTTGCAAATTATGATTATCATCAGTCGTCCAGCTAATTTGTTGGCCTATTCTTAAATTTGCCAGTTGCTTAAATTTAGTCGTTAACTGATAAATATCATTTCGATTAACATTATAGCGAATTAATATATCATGCAAAGTATCGCCGCGCACAATAGTATATTGCACTGAGTTATCTTTATCATCAACGATATCATCTAATTCATCTTTTACAATTTCATCTTCAGGAACATCTGATGATTCGGTAACAGTAGCTGCTTTCCCATTGACTATCTCGACTCTACCATCATCAGAAAGATAATGAGAGTTATCATTTACAGTAGTTTCAACTTGAGGAGTTAAAGGAACATAAACAGTGCGATCCAAATTAAGTGGACGCCACAGAATGGTAAATAAAATAACAATAAAAAGAACGCCTAATATTGAAAAATAGGGAATGTTAAAATTATTTTTTTCAATATCAGGGGATTTTATTTGTTTTGCCAAAATTAACCTTAACTATTTATTACTAAAACTAATTTTTATCTAAACAATCCAACAGTTGCTGTGTTAGTTTTAATAAAAATTGTGAATATGCATCTTTTGAAAGAGCGATACCTGTTCCTAATGGATTTAATTCTCCAATTCGAACATCTGTCCCATCCACTAATTTTTCAATAACCGCTGGGCTAAACTGTGGTTCACGAAATACACATACAGCTTGGTGTTCTTTGAGCTTTTGCTGAATAGAATAAACTTTTTGAACACCTGGCTGAACTGCTGGATTTATAGTAAAACTACCTAGTTTTTTCAATCCGAACCGTGCCTCAAAATACCCATAAGCATCATGAAACACAAAATACCCTCTATTTTGTACGGTAATTAGTTTTTTTGCAATGTTTTGTTCTGTTTCTGCAAGCTTTATGTTGAATTCGTTTAAATTTTCACCAATCAATGCGCTTTTATTTGGATAAAGCTTGATGAGTTTATCATGAATTGACTGCGCAACAATCTTAGCAATTTCAGGGGAAAGCCAAATATGCTCATCATATTCACCATGCTGGTGATGATGATCTTGAACAGACTCATCATGAGAATGGTTATCTTCCTCCTCCTCATCATCATGGCTAGTACGAAGCAACGCGTTAATTTCTGGTATTACCATTAATTCGATTTGCTTTTGCTTATCAATACTTTTTAGAATTGTTGGCATAAAAGCTTCCATATCTTCACCAACCCAAACCACAAGCTCAGCTGATTTTAGTTTAGCTAAATCAGATGGTTTTAAATAATACGTGTGAGGAGATGCACCATCAGGGAGTAAAATATCAGTATCAGTCACTCCAGAAGCAATGGCTTCAGTGATAAAACCTATCGGTTTGACAGACGAAATAATTTTCGCGTTAGCATAATTAGTGATACTTTGAAGAAATGCTAATGAACTTAGTATCATTAAAAAAGAAGCTAATTGTTTACTATTTCGTACAATATATTTTTTCACATCATTATCCTATATTTATAAATTATGATAGAATAGAACCAATTATTGTTATAATATAACATAACATATTTATAGGCAAGGGCCCCCAACAATATGACGCCATTAATTTCTCTTAATAATATTTCGGTGGAAATTGACCATCAAAAAATATTATATGATGTTTCATTAAGAATACGTCTTAATCAAATTATTACATTATTAGGACCTAATGGTGCGGGTAAATCGACCCTAGTAAAAGTTATTTTGGGATTAGTCCCTTGCACCTCAGGGACAATCGTACGTTCACCTAATTTAACGATTGGCTATGTGCCACAGTCAATCAACCTAAATTCAACACTACCTATTACAGTTAAACGTTTTATGCGCTTAAATAAGCAATTAAATAACGAAGATATACTTAATATATTATCCATGGTAAAAGTTGAATATTTGATCAATAAATCGATGCATCAATTATCAGGTGGTGAATTACAACGTGTTCTACTAGCTCAAGCCTTAGCAAAGAAGCCTCAGTTATTGATTCTTGATGAACCAACTCAAGGCGTAGATGTCAATGGTCAGGTGTTATTATATGATTTAATCACCGATGCAAAAAATCAATTTAATTGTGGTGTATTAATGGTTTCTCATGATCTTCATTTAGTCATGGCAAAAACAGATGAGGTAATCTGTTTAAATCATCATATCTGTTGTTCTGGTACGCCAGCCATCGTTTCTAATGACCCCGAGTTTATTTCTCTTTTTGGCCAATACGGGGCATCACAAATTGCTGTTTATAAACACCATCACACTCACCAACATGATTGTTGCAAATCCTCTATTGATCAAAATAAGACTATTGTTTTGCCTAGTTATGGAAGGAAAAATAATGATTGAGTTACTATTACCATCTTTATTAGCTGGATTATGCTTAACTAGTATAACAGGACCGTTAGGTACTTTCGTTGTTTGGCGTAGGATGTCCTATTTTGGCGATACGTTATCACATGCCGCTTTACTTGGTATCGCATTTGGATTTTTACTGAATATCAATTTATTTTATGCTGTCATTTTTATAACTCTTTTACTCGCCTTAGGATTAATTTGGTTAGAAGCTCAAAAACAACTTCCCATTGATACTTTACTTGGTATTTTAGCTCATAGTGCATTATCGCTTGGCTTGGTAGTAATTAGTTTAATGAGCAATATTCGTATTGATTTAATGGGATACTTATTTGGTGATCTGTTATCAGTAACATATTCAGATCTTTATCAAATTATTATTTGTGTAGCATTTATTGGTGCCTTATTATTTTGGCAATGGAATAACATTTTATTCATTACTGTGAGTGAAGAATTAGCTTTTAGCCATGGAATTAATGTACAGATCACAAAATTACTTTTGACGCTCCTATTAGCGTTAACTATAGGTCTATCGATGAAATTTGTCGGAGCCCTGATTATCACATCTTTGCTTATTATTCCTGCCGCAACAGCCAAATATTATTCGAAAACCCCCGAAACAATGGCATTAGTTGCAATAATAATCGGTATGTTATCAGTTATTGCTGGATTGATATTTTCATTTATTTACGACACACCAACAGGCCCATCAATAGTATTAAGTAATACTTGTCTATTTTTTATATCACTATTTATTTCAAAACTAATTTTAAATAAAAAGAATTGAAAGAATTAAAATCATTGCAAAATTGGATTATTTATTGCGTTTTGTATCCCATTAATAAAATGGTATTAATGGCTTGTTTGATATTTTCTAATATTATAAGAATACAAATCAACATTTTAATAATTAGAAACTATGTCACTTGCAATTATTTATACGCGAGCATCTATTGGAATACAAGCGCCCTTAATAAACGTTGAAGTTCATATTAGTAATGGCCTACCAGGCTTTGTCTTAGTTGGTCTGCCTGAAGCAACAGTTAAAGAGGCTAAAGATCGAGTTAGAAGTGCCATTATTAATAGCGGTTTTACCTTTCCAGCTAAAAAAATAACAGTAAACTTATCTCCAGCAGATCTACCCAAAGAAGGAAGTCGCTTTGATTTACCAATAGCTATTGCTATTCTTGCTGCAACAGAACAAATTCCAACAGATAATTTATTGCATTATGAATTTTTGGGTGAATTAGCCTTGTCAGGAAATATCAGAGCGGTAAAGGGCGCTATTCCTGCTGCAATTTCTTCTAAAAAGAAAAAGCGTACCTTAATAATTTCGGCTGAAAACCAATCTGAGATATCTTTAATTAATCAAAATAATACATTGATTACTAGTAGCTTATTAGAGTTATGTCAGTATTTATCCAAAGAAATTGATTTACCAACAGTCCAATATCGTGAATATTATGATATTGATAATAACTCGGCTAATCTACAAGATATAATCGGACAGGAACATGCAAAACGAGCATTAGAAATTGCAGCAGCAGGTAGTCATAATTTATTATTAATTGGTCCTCCTGGAACAGGAAAAACCATGTTAGCAACTCGTTTAACATCTTTATTACCCCAACTGTCTGATGAAGAGGCACTTGAAAGTGCTGCAATAACCAGTTTAGTTAGTCCAAATGGCTCAATTAAAAACTGGCGTAAAAGACCTTTTAGATCTCCTCACCATAGTGCATCAACCGCTGCACTAGTTGGCGGAGGATCGATACCTAAACCAGGAGAAATTTCACTAGCACATAATGGAGTATTATTTTTAGATGAATTACCTGAATTCAATCGAAAAGTATTGGATGCTTTGAGAGAACCAATTGAATCGGGTGAAATTATCATTTCTAGAGCAAACGCAAAAATAAAATTTCCTGCAAAGTTTCAATTAATAGCTGCAATGAATCCAAGTCCAACAGGACATTATCAAGGAACACATAATAGAACAACACCACAACAAACAATACGCTATTTAAATCGACTTTCAGGACCATTTCTTGATAGGTTTGATATTTCTATTGAAGTACCTTTATTACCTAAAGGTACGCTGAGTCAAAATGCCACTCAATCAGAATCAACTGAAACAGTAAAACAACGAGTTTTACAGGCAAGAAAAATTCAATTTAAAAGAAACAATAAATTAAATAGTCAGTTAACTACAAAAGAAATTCAATGCTATTGTCAGTTATCAAATGAAAATAATGAATATTTAGAGCAAGCGTTAATAAAATTAGGGCTATCTGCTAGGGCATGGCATCGAATATTAAAAGTATCACGCACAATTGCTGATTTAGATTTGTCAAAAAACATAGAACGAAAACACATTTCAGAAGCTTTGAGTTATCGTTCTATGGATCGATTACTAATTCAATTACACAAAAATATCGGTTAAAAGAATTAGTCATCACTATCTACAAAATCATCAGTCACATCAACTTGTGGTTTGCCACCGGATAATGTATGAAACCGTTTTGGTTTATTTATACGAGAAAGATACTTCAACCATGTTTTTTCAAAATCTGTAGATGGCTCTTTTTTACCTTTGCAAACAGCTACAAATGATTTTTCTTCTGCAGTAGATGGATTTCTAGTTTCTGCATCAAGATCTTTAAAAGCACAACCATGCTTTTCTAAAATCAAAGCTTCTTTAATAGTAAAATCCCCATGGCGGGAAAATCCTCTTGGATAATTTTTATTATCAAAAAAACGTTGTTGACTTACAAAACTCTCAGCCATGTTCTATCCTCTAGATTGTAAAAGTATTTGGGCGAGAATTATAATTGACAAAGTTAATCTGTAAACAAAATTCTTTTATTTATATAGATGAAAATGGCTAAATGACTAAAATTAGAGCAAATTATCGTTTTTTTTGGCAGGGGCGGAGAGTCTCGAACTCCCAACACCCGGTTTTGGAGACCGGTGCTCTACCAATTGAACTACGCCCCTAGATAAGGTGGCGGAACGGACGGGGCTCGAACCCGCGACCCCCTGCGTGACAGGCAGGTATTCTAACCAACTGAACTACCGCTCCACCGTATTTGGTGTGTATACATAAAATTTAAAAGTCTGGCGGCACCCTACTCTCACATGGGTAATACCCACACTACCATCGGCACTACGGCGTTTCACTTCTGAGTTCG
>NZ_WTFC01000098.1:0-395 GCF_009795795.1 Gilliamella sp. Pas-s95
ATGAATTTTAGTTGAATGACCACCACAGCTCTGACCTATTTGCTCGGAATGCTCCGTTGCAGCGCCTGTACTGTGTTGATGAGCCTTGATAATCGAGCCATCTAGGAACACCCATTCAAAATCCGCTAGTTGTGATAAATGTTTGAAAATATCAACTAATATTCCTTTTTTAGACCACAAATTAAATCGTCCATAGACGGTGCTCCATTCACCAAACTCTTCTGGCAAATCTCGCCAAGGAATACCGGTTCTCATTCGGAAAAGGAGCCCTTCAAACGTCATCCGATGCTCGGATTTATTATAAACTCGGCCGGTATTTTTCATTATTTGTAGTAGCTTTTCCCACCGTTTATCTGTTAGCATTGTTCTTGGCATGATGAATCGAGTTATGGTTG
>NZ_WTFC01000099.1:0-388 GCF_009795795.1 Gilliamella sp. Pas-s95
AGAAAACGGCATAAGTTTAAAAGCCCTGCCTCCTTTTATTCAAAGGAGCTAAGAAAAATTGCACTTCATGGTGTAATCTAGGAAAAACAAAATAAAAACTTCAATAAAATCAATACCTTTCCTGACCGCTTTTTGAATGCAATTTCATTGCTTTTTTACACAAAAACAACTCACAAAAAACACCTAAGGTTATGTTGTCTGTCTTGTTCCGGCGTCAGAATCTGCCGACAACAGAGCGAGGTTAGCACGCCAAACAGGGATGTTTGGCGAGTTTGTGGTGCGCTTGGAGAGCGTCCACAAACGGTGCGTTAAGACCGAGCGCCGGCGTCGGACAAATTTGTCTGGAACAAATTTGAACATCTGAGCACAGCGAAGATGGCCTCGTAGA
>NZ_WTFC01000018.1:0-46478 GCF_009795795.1 Gilliamella sp. Pas-s95
CAGATTGTCTGTTTCTTCTTTTTAAAGAGCTGACAGCTTCTATTTTCAATCAACTCTTCGTTGATTTAGTTTGCTGTCTCAAGGGTTGCGTATGTTACTCACTTCACTCGTATACGTCAACCCCTATTTTAGAAATTTTGCTTTTTTTAAATTGAATGATTGCTTTTTACACAAAACAACCAGTTACAAGGTTATTTTTACTTGTTTTACTACATTAATGGCCTTACTAATCGCTTCTTTAACCGTTACCGATTTAGCTAACGCAACGCCCATCCTTCTTGTTCCTTTTACTTCTGGTTTACCAAATAGACGTAAATCAGTTTGTGGCTCATTCAATGCTTTATCTAAATTAGCAAAGGAGACTTGTTTTGAATCGCCTTCTACTATTAAAACAGCTGAAGCACTTGCACCATATTGTTCAATAATAGGAATTGGTAACCCTAATATGGCTCTAGTATGTAATGCAAATTCAGATAAATTTTGTGAAATAAGTGTAACCATACCAGTATCATGAGGACGAGGAGAAACTTCGTTAAACCATACTTGATCTCCTTTAACAAATAATTCCACACCAAACAAGCCTCGCCCGCCTAAGGCATCAGTTATTTTGGTTGCTATATCTTTTGCTAAGGTTAATGCCTTGTTAGACATTTGTTGTGGTTGCCAAGATTCTCGGTAATCTCCTTTTTCTTGGCGATGTCCAATAGGTTCACAAAATGAGACGCCATGAATATGCCTGACGGTCAATAATGTCACTTCATAATCAAAATCTATAAAGCCTTCAATAACTACTTTTCCACCACCGGCTCGCCCACCTTCTTGTGCATATGTCCATGAAGATTCAATATCTGCTTCACCTCTTAATAGCGATTGTCCTTTACCAGAAGAGCTCATAACGGGTTTGACTAAACAAGGAAAACCAATTTCTTTAACTGCTTTTCTAAATTCAGTTGCATTTGCAGCAAATCGATAGGGTGAGGTTGGTAATTTTAATTCCTCCGCTGCAAGTCGACGAATTCCCTCACGATTCATAGTAAGTTGTGTTGCTTTTGCTGTTGGAATAACCGTAAAACCTTCTTCTTCCAACTCAATTAGTGTAGATGTTGCAATGGCTTCTATTTCTGGAACAATATAATCTGGATTTTCTTCTTCAATAACTTTTCTTAAAGCATTCCCATCAAGCATATTAACAATGTGGTACCGATGAGCAACTTGCATCGCAGGCGCATTTGCATAACGATCAACGGCAATAACCTCACACCCCAATCGCTGTAACTCAATGACAACTTCTTTAGCAAGTTCGCCCGCACCACAAAGTAATACTTTAGTTGAAGTTGGTGATAATGGCGTCCCTAGTTTAGTCATAATTTCCTCTTACGCAGTGAGTTTTTCTGGAAAACAACATTCTAAAAACAAAAAATCGGGACAATTATCCCGATTTGATTGATGCTAAATTAGTTTTGGTATGGATCGCGTAAAATCATTGTTTCACTTCGATCAGGTCCTGTTGAAATAATATCAATCGGTGTTTCAGTTAACTCTTCAATCCGTTTAATATAAGCTTTAGCTGCTTGCGGAAGAGCATCATAACTTTTAACACCAAAGGTTGATTCATTCCAGCCAGGCATCGATTCATAAACAGGTTTAACTAAACTCCACTCTTCAGCCGCCGCTGGAGCATTTTTAATGACCTCACCATTTGGTAGTTGATAACCAATACAGATCTTCACTTCTTTAAGTCCATCTAGAACATCAAGTTTAGTTAAACAAAATCCAGAAATAGAATTAAGTTGTACTGCTTTGCGAACAGCGACTATATCAAGCCATCCAGTACGACGGCGACGACCAGTTGTTGCGCCAAATTCATTACCTTGCTTACAGAGGTACTCACCGGTTTCATCAAATAATTCTGTAGGAAACGGACCGGCACCAACACGTGTAGAGTAAGCTTTAACAATGCCTAGCACATAACCAACATAACGTGGACCAAAACCAGAACCTGTAGCAACACCACCGGCTGTGGTATTAGAAGAAGTCACAAAAGGATAAGTACCATGATCGATATCAAGTAATGTACCTTGCGCCCCTTCAAACATAATTCTCTCGCCTTTTTTGCGTGCTTCTTCCAAAAGCGCGGGAATATCTGCAATCATAGCAACTAAAATGTCAGCTATCGCTAATGTATTATCTAAAACTTGTTGATAGTCTACTGCTTCTGCTTTGTAATAATTAACTAGTTGGAAATTGTGATATTCCATCACTTCTTTTAATTTTTCAGCAAAAGCTTGGCGATCACGTAAATCACCAACCCGAAGTCCTCGTCGCGCTACTTTATCTTCATAGGCTGGACCAATACCGCGCCCTGTTGTTCCAATGGCTTTACTACCACGCGCTTTTTCTCGTGCTTGGTCCAACGCAATATGATAAGGTAAAATTAAAGGACAAGATTCAGAAATGAGGAGCCGTTCTTTAACAGGAATACCACTTTTTTCTAACTCATGCATTTCCTTCATTAGAGCATCAGGACATAGCACAACACCATTAGCAATAATACTTATTACATCATTACGTAAAATTCCTGATGGAATTAAATGCAATACTGTTTTTTCACCATTAATCACTAATGTATGACCAGCATTATGTCCACCTTGATAGCGAACAACATATTTTGCTTTTTCTGTGAGTAAATCAACAACTTTACCTTTGCCTTCATCACCCCATTGTGTACCTAGCACAACAACATTATTACTCATAGATTATTTATCTCATTCAATTATTTATTAGATTTTAATTTCATATATTGAAAAAATTCACTATCAGGGCTGATAACCATAATATCATTACCTGTAAAGCTTTGTTCATAAGCTTTTAAACTACGAATAAAGCTAAAAAACTCGATATCTTTACCAAAAGCATCTGCATAAAGTTTAGCGGCATTGGCATCTCCTTCACCACGAATAACTTGAGATTCGCGTTCGGCTTCAGATAATATCTTTGTCACTTCCAGTATAGTCTCTGCTTGTATTTCATTTACTACCTGAACACCTTGAGAATGTTGTTCTTCTTTCATTTTATCATAAATAGATTTAGATATTTCTTGAGGAAATTTAACATTCTTTATACGAATATCAATAACTTCAATACCAAAAGATCTTATACTTATTTCATTATTTGCCGAATCTTTTTCAGCCTCATTGACAAGATTTCCTGTTGATTTATTTTGAACCACCGCCTGAGAAAGACCATTTAATGCATCTTTGATACTCATCAAAATAGAATTATGAGAGCTATTATTTGTGTTATTAAGAATATCAATGGTACCTAATTTACCAACTTCAGCCTTTAAACGACTATTTAAACGAGTAAACAATAAGTTTTCAATATTATTATTTCCTGCAATAGCTTTATAGTATTGATTAAAATCAACAACTCTCCATTGTACAAAATAATCAATAAGTAAGTCTTTATTGTCACGAGTTATGAATTTTCGTTCCTGATCTAACTTACTAGAATTATTTATAGTTTGGATTTTAGCATCAATAACTTTGACATTATCCATTCCTGGAACTTTAAAATGTAATCCAGGCTCTGATACACCTATAATTTTATTAAATCGTAAAACAACACCACGTGTTCCCTCTTCCACAACATAAGTACTAGATAAAAACACACCAACTAAAATCAATATTAAAGGAATCAATAATTTGCGCATATTTATCTCCTTACTTCCCTATAAACCGCGGAGTTCGTGCAGTATTTCCAAGATTGGAATTATCCGTACTATTTTTAGCCTCTTTTGGTAATTCCTGTGTTGTCTGAGACTGATCTTTTACTGCTTCAGAAGAATTCGACATATCTTTACTATTTGAGTTTGGTAAAGTCAATGGCTCAGGATTTTTTTCATTTTTGTTTTTTAACAGTTGATCTAATGGTAGAACCACTGAATTTCCGCTTTTATCATTAACTATAATTTTGCTAGTCTTAGATAATATTCTTTCCATAGTTTCAATATATAGACGTTCTTTTGTAAGTTCTGGAGCCTCTTTATATTGTGATAAGATTTTTTCAAAACGAACTACATCACCAGCAGCTTCAAGTTCCACTTTAACTTTATATGCATTTGCATTAGCTAAAATTACGGCTGATTGGGCTTTTGCTTCTTGAATTTGTGTGGCTTTTTTAGTTGTCGCGTTGTTTATTTCACGTTTTTTATCTTCTTGAGCTTTCATAACACCATTAAAAGCTTCTTGTACTGCTGTAGAAGGACGAACTGATTGGAAATTAATATCTACTATACTAATACCCATATCATAATTATTGATAATATTAGTCAATTCATCTTTTATACGGTTTACTAATGTCGAACTGTCATTAGTAAAGACACCCTTCATACCAAATCTATCAAATTCAGTACGCAAAGCGCTATCCGCTGCTTGTTGTAGGCTATCTTTAACATTAGTAACATTAAATAAATATTTAATCGGATCGACGATACTATATTCTACCTTCATCTCAACAAAGTCCAAATCATCACCGGTTGTTATCATAAAGCCGTCTAGATTAAAATTTCGCGTACTTTGTACATCAACTTTATACACTTTATCGATTAATGGTGGATTCCAATTTAATCCAGGTTGAAGAATTTCGGGTTGAACTTTACCAAAGCGAGTAATTACCCCAAGTTCACTTTGATTAATAGTATAAAAACCGCTTACACCCCAAATCATAACGAGTAAAAAAACTACCGATAGAATAATTTTAGTAGTATTCATCGGCAATTTAATTCCAGAACTACCTCTATTATTACCAAAATTACCTTTTTTTAAGAATCCCTTAACTTTATCAAATAAACCATTAGAAGAATTATTAGCCGGTTTTTTGTTATTATTACCCCATGGGTCGTTATCTTGTCCGTTATTGCCGGGCTGATTCCACGCCATATATTATATGCTCCATTTAACAATTAGTTGTTATTTTGCTTATTGATTAAGTATAACAGATCTGGTTCTTGTTTACAGAGGCGATTCCATTCAATAGAGGGAATTCTCACATCTAGATGAAAACTACCATCCTCATTAATAAATTCATTTTCTACTGCATTTAATTGATATAAACGACTTCTTAGTTTTGCTAAATAAGCTGGCACACTCAAATGGCAAACCTGAATTTGCTTAGCAAGTCTTTCTTTTAAAGCAATCAATAACTGATCTAATCCTAAACCATTTTGCGCTGAAATCCAAACTCGAATCGGCATACCGTTTTCATCTCGATCAATACTTAGTTGTTTACCCTCTATCAAATCGATTTTATTCATAACAAGTAATGTTGGAATTTCGTATGCATTAATTTCGAGCAAAACGTCATCAACGGCATGCATATTATCCAATAAATTAGGATCAGCTGCATCAACAACATGTAATAGCAATGTCGCTTCCTGAGTTTCAAGTAATGTTGCTTTAAAAGCCGCAATAAGATCATGTGGCAAGTGACGAATAAAACCGACCGTATCTGCTAAAACAACTTCGCCAACATCATCAACAATAATTCGTCGTAGTGTTGGATCGAGCGTAGCAAATAACTGATCAGCAGCATATACATCCGCATTTGTTAATGCATTAAATAGTGTTGATTTACCCGCATTAGTATAACCAACTAAAGATACTGTTGAGAGATCAGCTTTATTTCTTGATTGACGATTTTGATTTCGCTGTTTTTCAACTTTTGCAAGCCTTGATAAAATCAACTGAATACGATGACGAATCAGTCGTCTATCAGTTTCCAATTGCGTTTCACCAGGACCTCGTAAGCCAATCCCCCCTTTTTGCCGTTCTAAATGCGTCCAACCTCGAACTAATCGAGTCGAAAGATGTTGTAACTGTGCTAACTCAACTTGCAATTTACCTTCATGTGTTCTGGCCCGTTGAGCAAAAATATCAAGAATCAATCCAGTTCTATCAACAACGCGACATTTACACAACTGTTCTAGATTGCGTTCTTGCGAGGGGGTTAAAGTATGATTGACTAAAATAACAGAAGCATCAAGTTGTTTAACTTTTTCAGCTATTTCTTGCGCTTTACCTTCACCAACAAAATATTTGGTTTGAGGCGATTTTCTTGAAGTTGTTATGATATCGAGAATATCTATTTGAGCTGAAGAAACTAATACTTCAAACTCTTTAAGATCCTCGATATCATTTTCTTGAGGGAAGAATACATGGACTAATAAGGCAGTTTCACCGCCTTTATATCGCTCAAACAATCAGATTCTCCAGAAATATCAGCTTTCGCCTTCCTCTTCAGGTTGAGATAGCAATCCAGAAATAGGTCTAGATGGTACAACTGTTGAAATAGCATGTTTATATACCATTTGGCTTACAGTATTTTTTAACAAAATAACAAATTGATCAAATGATTCAATTTGTCCTTGTAACTTGATACCATTAACTAAATAGATTGATACAGGAATGTGCTCTCGACGAAGCAAATTTAGATAAGGATCTTGTAATGACTGCCCTTTTGACATGAGTTTATCCTTTAAGATGATAATAATATGAAGATAAAATAACTATATAAAAAATAAATATCTATTTAAATTTAAATATAAGATACCTATAACATGTACCAAAATAACATAAAAAACTCAGCTCTTAAACCTGCCAATTGAAATTTATGCAAAAATAACTAAAAATTTAATAAATTTACAAAAATAAAACAAAAAAAAGATAAAACATCGCACAAATCTAAAATTTCTTTACAAAATAAAAAGAATTATTTTCAATAAGGCTCAAAAAATATGATCAAAAGCACTATCCGTAATACTATTACTATCTAACCATGTTATAGGTTGTTTCCACCCCCGAAGCCACGTAATTTGTCTTTTAGCTAATTGGCGAGTAGAACAAATTCCTTTAAATACCATTTCATCATAACTAATATCGCCATTTAAATACTCCCACATTTGACGATATCCAACACAACGCATAGATGGCAAGTTTAAATGTAAATCCGATCGCTGTTTAAGTTCCTTAACTTCATCTTCAAATCCATTATCTAACATCTGTAAAAAACGTTGTTCGATACGGTCATGTAATTGCGCCCGATCTTCGGGCATAATAGCAAACTGCATAATATCATATGGTAATGCTTCACCACCTTCTTTTGTAAGTTCTGTTAGACTTTTACCTGAGATTAAATAGACTTCTAAAGCACGATTTAGGCGCTGTGGATCGTTAGGATGAATTCTTTCTGCTGAAATTGGATCAATTTTTTTAAGATCTTCGTGGATTGCTTGCCACCCTAATTTATGAGCTTTTTCCTCTATTTGTTCACGAATTTCATAATTGGCAGCAGGAAGCGGTGAAAGCCCTTCAATTAAAGCCTTAAAGTAGAGCATTGTCCCACCAACTAACAATGGAATTCGACCTTTTTTTAGTGTTTTTTCAATTTCCACAATTGCATCATGTCTAAAATTAGCAGCTGAGTAACTCTCAGCTGGATCACAAATATCAATCAACTTATGTGGATACTTTTGTTGCTCTTCTTTAGTTGGTTTTGCGGTACCAATATCCATACCGCGATAAATTAGCGCAGAATCGACACTTATAATATCAATAGGATAACGATCGCAAAGCATCATAGCAAATGCTGTTTTACCAGATGCCGTTGGCCCCATTAACGAAATAACTTTTTGTTTATTCATGATAAAATTAATTGAGTTAAAGATTGTATATCAATCGGATATAAAAATGATTCCTGTTGTAACAAATTGATATCCACCTGTTCTAATTGAGCAAGCAATGGAATGACTTTAGCCACACTCCAGTTCATAGCACGACCATCATCAGATTGGCTAGCCAACCACGCCGCTATTTGTGTAGGATCTAACACCCTATTTTCTGAATCTGATATAAAAGCAATTAAAGCAGGTAATAATTGTTGCCAATTGATGGTGCGCAACATTTTAGGAACATTTTGTAAATATAATTTTGCTTTATCAATATAAAAATCAAAACCTAAAAAATCCAACTGTTCTTTATAACTAGAAAGAACTTGCTGCTCTTTATGATTAATTAAAATTGTTAATGGGATAAGCAATTTTTCAGAGTCTTGTGATAATAATTTAATTGCAGTCACTTTTTGCTGAGCAATAGGCAATTTCATCAACATTAATTTTTGCTGATTATCTTCATACTTTTCAAGCAGTGCAATATCAGGATGGATAACTGTTAATACTCGACCAAATTGTACTAATGATGAACTATCAAGTTGCTGTTGTAATGATTGTAGCGGCGTATTCCGTTTAGGAAATAATGCTTCAATAACCGCTTTTTGTGGTTCTGTTATTTCATCTTCTTCTATTGATAAACATGACTGTTTTTGCTCAATTTGCACTGTCTCTTGGGGAAGTGCAACATTGACTAACTCACCATACAATGCATTTTCTTTAGCATAATTGCTTGGTTTTTTCGATAATTGGCTACTTGTTTTATAAGAATTAGCAACTGTTTTTTGATTAAAGATATTTTCACCGGCTGCTTGTCGATTGGATGTTATGGTTACTTTTTCTTCTGTTACAGATAGATCTGATTCAAGAGCCATTACAATCGCTTGATAAACAAAATCATGAACCAGTCTTGCCTCATGAAAACGAACTTCATGTTTAGCAGGGTGAACATTAACATCGACTTGTTTTGGATCTATTTGTAAAAATACCACATAACTTTGTTGTTCATTTGTACGGCTAATATAAGCCTGGCGCAATGCATGATTAAGTAATTTATCTTTGATGACTCGCCCATTAACATAAAAGTATTGCAAATCACTACTTTCACTACTAGTGACCCAACCTTGAATGAGTAAATCATCATGCTGCCAATCTAGTTTTACAGCTTTTTGCATAAAAGATCGGCCACAAACTAATTCGACTCTTTTTTCAAGAGTTGATGAACGATACTGCTTAACGAGTTTACCATTATGTTGTAAATTAAAGGTAACATCAGGGCGAGCAAGTGCAATACGCCGAACAAACTCTTCAATATGCATAAACTCAGTTTTTTCTGTTTTTAAAAAACGACGTCTTGCCGGTGTATTATAAAACAGATCAAGTACTTCGACAGTCGATCCTACTGGATGGGCTGCAGGTTTAATCATCGGCTTCATATCCCGCCCTTCAGCATAAACTTGCCATGCTTCAGATTGTTTAGCGGTACGTGAAGTTAATGTCAATCTTGCAACTGAACTTATACTCGCTAGTGCCTCACCACGAAATCCAAGACTAATAATAGCATCTAAATCATCTAACGTACTGATTTTACTTGTCGCATGACGAGCAAGTGCCAGCGCTAATTCATCTTTAGCAATACCACAACCATTATCACGAATGCGAATTAATTTACAACCACCTTGTTCAAGGTCAATATCAATTTGAGTACTTCCCGCATCAAGACTATTTTCAACTAACTCTTTAATAACAGAAGCAGGGCGTTCTACCACCTCACCAGCAGCAATTTGATTAGCTAATTGGGGTGAAAGAATATGAATTGCCATTAATGCTGTTCTCCAAATTTTGGATTTTGCTTAACGTAATTTTTTATACCTTGATAGATAGTTTTAGCTATCTTATCTTGATGGTCATTACTACCAAGCAAACTTTCTTCATTTTGATTAGAAATAAAGCCAACTTCAACTAAAATCGATGGGATATCTGGAGAACGTAATACACCTAAACTTGCATGTTCTGGAGCAGATTTATGTAACTTTATTGTTCCTTTCATCTCTTTTAACACTTGCTTTGCTAACTCGTAACCCACTTGTTGAGAATAAGAAAATTGTAAATCTAACACTGCTTGGCTTAAATGAGGATCATGATCATCACTAAGCACATCACCAGCTCCACCTAATAGTTGCGACTGTTTTTCATCTTGTTCAAGCCAACGACCAAGTTCCGTGTCAGCACGTTTAGTTGACAAAACCCAGATCGAAGCACCAGATGCATTTCTATTTGGTGCAGCATCGGCATGAATTGAAATTAATAAATTAGCTTTATTTTTACGAGCGATTTCGGATCGTTGCGAAACAGAAATAAAATTATCGCTAGTACGAGTTAGAACACCCTTAAAGTTAGGGTCTTTGTTTAACAAATTAGTCAATTTTTTTGCAATTGAAAACGTAACAGTTTTTTCATATAACTTATTTTTTCCTATTGCGCCAGAATCTTTACCGCCATGCCCCGCATCAACGGCAATCACAACTTTAGCTGCATAAGCAGAGCTACAAAGCAGTAATAACATAAAAAAAGTGATTAGTTTTTTCATTGTCTTTTTATTGTTTATTTCTATTGTGATAAATTAATAATCGCTTGACCTTTTTCGCTTGCTACCTGCACAGAAGCTGTACGTTCAAATGCTAAATAAGCCAAATGGACTTCAAGATCAGCACTAGGTAAGATACCGTTTGCTTGCTCTGGCCACTCAATTAAACAAATCGATCGTGAAGCAAAATACTCACGAATCCCCATAAACTCCAGCTCTTCTGGGTCACAAAGTCTATACAAATCAAAATGATAAACAGAAAAGTCATCAAAATGATAGGGTTCTACTAATGTATAAGTTGGACTTTTTACGTTACCTGTATGACCTAATTGTTGTAAAAAACCACGACTAAAAGTCGTTTTACCCGCACCAAGATCGCCACTTAAGTAGATAACAATAGTATCATCATGTTTAGACAAATAGTTTAAACACAGTTTGGCAAGCTTACTACCAAACAAAATCGTTTGTTGCTCATCGGTTAAAATAATCGGATTCATGATGAACTCTTTGCTCAATAAATACTCCTTATTATATACTAATAACCATTAAAGATGTACCAAACAGATAATCTAGATTTTATCAAAAAGTTTCAAGAAAACTTACGTTTTAATATAAAAAGTGAAAAATAATGCTACATACAATCTCGACAGCAAATCATTCAACCATAAACCCACAATTAATATCGACTCAAGATGCCGTATTATTCTGGCAAAATGGCGTTGTTCTAGCTATACAAAACAATCCATTATTAAATGATATTATCCATAAAACAGAGCATTGCTATATCATTGACAGTGATATTAAAGCACGTGGACTAAGTAATATTATTGATTCAAGGCTTAAAATTATTAATATGCAACAGGTCGTTGAACTTACAGCTAACCATTTTCCACAAATGAACTGGGAATGACTATAGACCATAGCATTCACTATTGTCACCATTTAAAAGCTAAATCATGCTAATTTGCAAAACCTAAAACCTAGGTTTAATATAAATACCAATTGTACTCAGTTAATATTCAAATTTAATGGCTAATTTATTAACGCTATCGGAAATAAGTAATTATTTAAAAAATGGTGAAGTGATCGCTTACCCAACTGAAGCCGTTTTTGGTCTAGGTTGTGATCCGGATTATGAATCAGCCGTATTAAAGTTGCTACAACTAAAACAACGATCAATAGATAAAGGCTTGATTTTAATTGCTAGCTGTTACCAACAACTAATTCCTTACATAGATGAATCAGCCATTACCAATGAACAAAAACAGTTAGTACTTACTAGCTGGCCAGGACCTGTTACTTGGGTTTTTCCTAAAAATAAAAATACGCCTTATTTTTTGACAGGTAAATTTGATTCTATTGCGGTACGCGTCACTAATCATCCTTTAGTTTGCAAGCTTTGTGATCTTTATGGCAAACCAATAGTATCAACTAGCGCTAATCTTTCTACTCATAATCCTTGCAAAACAGCCATCGAAGTCGCCAAACAATTTGGTCAAAATTTTCCTATTTTAGACGGTGACACAGGTCATCGATCACAACCATCGGAAATAAAAGACATCAAAACAGGAAAAATCATTCGACAAGGATAAAGTTATGCAAAATTTATATATTGGTGTGATGTCAGGTACTAGCATGGATGGAATTGATATTGCTTTAGTTAATATTACTGCCCAAAACGTTACATCAATCGCGAGCAACTGCTATCCAATGCCCGCTGATTTAAAACAGCATTTACTAACATTATGTGAAACCCAGCAAACCACATTACAAAATTTAGGTGAGATAGATCATCAAATAGGCAAACTGTTTGCTGATAGCATAAATCAGTTTTTAAAAGATAATAATATTGATAAACAAAAAATTAAAGCTATTGGCTGTCACGGACAAACAATTTACCATGCACCAAACGGCGATTATCCATTTACTTTACAAATTGGTGATGCCAATATTATTGCTGCAAAAACAGGTATAACCACTATTGCTGATTTTCGTCGTAAAGATATGGCTTATGGCGGACAAGGCGCACCACTTGTTCCAGCTTTCCATAAAGCAGTACTACAAGATCCGCAAATCAATCGTGTAGTATTAAATATTGGGGGAATAAGTAATATTTCAGTATTAATTCCTAACCATACTGTTATTGGTTACGATACAGGTCCAGGCAATGTATTACTTGATTGTTGGATAAAAGAACATTTAGGTAAAAACTATGATAAAAGTGGTTTATGGGCAAAAACAGGTAAAATAAATCAAGACTTATTAAAGCTTTTATATCAAGAAGACTACTTTCAAATACCCGCACCAAAAAGCACAGGACGAGAGCTATTTAATTTACCTTGGTTACATAAAAAATTAACAGGAACACATTTAAAAGCACAAGATATTCAAGCAACACTCGTTGAATTTACCGCTTTATCCATTGCCAATGAAATTAATAAATTCCCTATAGTCAGCACATTGCCTTGTGAGCTTTTAGTTTGCGGTGGAGGTGCTAAAAATCCACTAATTATGCAAAGATTATCGGCCTTATTACCGTCATGGGCAGTGTTAACGACCGATACAAAAGGCATAAATGGAGAAGACATGGAGGCAATAGCTTTTGCTTGGCTTGCTTATTGTCGAATCAACAATATTCCATCAAACATTCCCGAGGTAACTGGCGCAAGCCAAGCTGTTTGTTTGGGAGTGATATATCAATAATTACTGCAATTAATCCAAAGATTTTGATTGCTTATTGAAACCAATCAATTCCGATATTTTTGCCGCAGATTGACTGATTTCACTAACCAGTTTCGCTTCTTCTTCCGCAGTATTACATCTAAAAATAGACGTTGATAAACTCAATGCGGCAATGATATTACCTAAACGATTATAAATCGGCACAGCAAAACATCGTAATCCAAGCTCAGATTCTTCATCATCTTTACCATATCCACAACGTTTAATTTCATCAAGTTCTAATAAAAAAGCCTCTTTGCTAGTAATCGTTTTTGGTGTATACCTTACAAAATCAATATTATTAACCAAGTTTTTTTTACTTTCATCGTCTAACCAAGCTAATAAAACTTTACCGAGCCCACTAGCGTGAATTGCAGCTTGATTACCAATTTTAGAAGTTAAACAAAGACTATATTGTTCGGAAGCAACTTTATTAACATAGATTATTTGATCACCTTCACGAACAGCTAAATGGATAGTTTCTTTAGTTTTGTCCCGTAATTTTCTCATTTCTAAATCAGCAATAGCCAAAAAATTTTGGTGATAAAGTACTCGGTTACCTAAATCAAGCAGTTTCAAATTCAGTGAATACTTATCTGAATCTTCTTCTTGATTAACGTAACCTAACGATTTCATGGTTTGTAAAAAACGATAAGCTGTGCTTTTGGGCATCATTACTTTTTGCGATAATTCTGATATTGCAATGTCTTTTGACTCAGATAAAGCCTCTAAAATCCCAAAAACTTTCAAAACTGAAGCAACGGATTCTGGTGAACTATCGTTCATGATAAGCACATCTCCTTACTATAATTAGTCATTATTTAATTATAAAATGATAAATTAGAACGAATTGAAATTCTTAAAATTATATCATATATAATCATGACTAGTTACTAGCTATTTTACAAAAAATCCAATCTTTGCGGGGTGAACATATCAATTAATACGCCAGCCTGTTTACAAACACAACCGTGTTCAATATTTGGTTTCTTGTATAAAGAATCACCAGCACGAACAATTTTAGTTTCATCACCAATAGTAAACTCAAATTCACCTGATAAAACATACGTTAACTGTTCATGTGGATGATGATGGACAACACCAATTGCACCAGCTTCAAAATGAACTTCAACTGCCATCAGATTTCCATCATGTGCCAATACCTTACGTTTAACACCATTACCTAAATCAATTAATTCACAATCTGAATTAAAACAAAACATGCATATCTCCTAAATAGTTAAAAAATTAAAGAGATAATAAAGCAAAAACTTTTTATCTCTTATATCAGTCAATTTTTAGATAATATTCAATTAAGGCTGTTTACCGATATATGCTAAAATACCACCATCAACATACAAAATATGACCATTAACAAAATTTGATGCATCAGATGCTAAAAAAACAGCCGCTCCAGCTAAATCATCTGGAGTACCCCAACGTCCGGCAGGTGTTTTAGCAATAATAAACTGATCAAATGGGTGACGAGATCCGTCAGCTTGTTTTTCACGTAATGGCGCCGTTTGTGGTGTAGCAATATAACCAGGACCAATGCCATTACATTGAATATTAGCGCCTCCAAATTCAGAACAAATGTTTTTGGTTAACATTTTTAAACCACCTTTGGCTGATGCATATCCTACTACTGTTTCTCTACCTAACTCACTCATCATAGAACAAATATTAATAATTTTTCCGCTACCTTTTTTGATCATAGAAGGCAATACTGCTTTTGCCATAATAAACTGACCTGTTAAATCAATATCAATAATTTTTCTATAATCAGCGGCACTGGTTTCCAACATTGATTTACGTTGAATAATTCCAGCATTATTCACTAAAATATCAATCACGCCATGTTGTTGTTCAATTTGTGCAATAGCTTTTTCAACGGATTCTTCATCTGTAATATCAAATAAATATCCATGCGCGTTAATACCTTCAACTTTATACAAATCAAGTCCTTTCTGTAAATTTTCTGGTACAACATCATTAAATACGATTTTTGCCCCAGCTGAAGCAAGGGATTTAGCAATTTCAAAACCAATACCGTAAGAAGCACCAGTAACAAGTGCAACTTTATTTTTAAGTGAAAATTTATTTAAAATCGACATAGTTATTTCTCCATTATATTTATGACGAACAAAACAGGGGCTATTACATTTCTTTTAAAATGTTAGCTGGCACTTTTGTTAAATAAAGTGCTGGCTCATCTTGCGCATCACACGAGTATAAAACATATTGATTATCAGGCGAAAACGATGGATGTGGATGAGTCACTTGGCGATCGCCATCTAATACTCGCCAAGAGCTATTATGTTTGACTAATTTATGGGCCGTTTTGGTTTTAGGCGCCAAAATATATAGCCAAGGATCATTTTCAATTTTATAACCAGTAGTATCAACTACATCCACAGGGCTTCCTGTTCCGTCACCAATATAAAGAGATCCATCAAAGTTACTCATTAAATGTGAGCAAGCAGGCATTTCCATAATTTCTTTATCTTCATTGGTAACAGGATTATAAAGACGAATATAACGCTCTTGCTTATGTTTTATATATGAAACATAAGCAAGTCCTGATCCATTCGGAACCCAAAACTCGTGAGTGCAACTTTCACCAGCTAAATTATCATGAACTTTACGTTCATTTTTACCATCACGATCCACTAACCATATTCTTGCATCCACTAAGTCATGAGGTCCTTCATGACAGAAAGCAACAGTATTGTCATCAAAAGGCCTAAAAATAGGATGTCCTAACCAAACATTTTGGTCAATAACAGTTGTAGAAACACCTGTTACTATATCAATTTTGATCAAACGACAATGGGGATTTTTATTATAAAATGCTTTAAAAATGTTCCAATCAGTTAACGGAGTCCAGTCTTTTTTATCAATTTCAATACCGACAATTTCAGTACAATCACTATTGGCCACCCAAGTACCATAACCAACCCATTGTTCAGGCACAGTATAGACATTTTTTTCTTCTAGAGTATCGAGGTTTACTTGTTGTAAATTCCGTTCATTCTTAACGTAATATAAAAATTTATCGTCAGGAGATAAAAAACCACCAAAAGTATTATCACCAGATCCTTCTGTTAGTTGTTTTGCTGTCTGGCTTTCAATATCAAGTAAATAATAGTTGCGATTAGTATCAAATTCTCCGGCGAAAAGAATTTTTTTTCCATCATTTGTAAAACATTTTTGGTAAAAATAATTACGATGGCATAAAACACCTTCAGGTGTTAAACGGATAATTTCATTTTTTGAATCATCATCAATAAAAGAAGAAAATGATAATTTCACAATATTTCCCTTAGCCATATAAACTCCCTAAATTTAAAAAAAATTAAATTAATAAAAGACGTTAAATTATTATTTTTGGCTATAGTAATATAAAAAAAAAGATGGTTTTGTGATTTTTATCACATTGCAATAAATTTATTAAAACATTATTTTATTTTAGTTAAAAAATTGATATATTTTTTTTATGGATTATAATAAAAATAAAATACATTAATAACAATAACAAAAACTGTTTTTTATAATTTGTTATTACTAAAAAATAGAGGTAAATCATGAAAATAGCACTAATGAATGAATTTAGCCAAGCAGCTAAAAATCCGATTATTCTAAATGAATTAAAAAATGTAACTGAAAAACATGGACATACTGTTTTCAACGTAGGAATGGATGGCGATAACGACAACAAATTAACTTATGTTCATTTAGGCATTATTAGCGCTATTTTATTAAATAGTAAAGCTGTTGATTTTGTTATTACCGGCTGTGGTACAGGACAGGGAGCTCTTATGGCATTAAATGCTTTTCCTGGTGTTAACTGTGGTTACTGTCTTGAACCAACTGATGCTTATTTATTTGCTCAAGTTAATAATGGTAATGCATTATCACTGGCTTTTGCCAAAGGCTTCGGTTGGGGAGCTGAGCTTAATGCACGTTATATTTTTGAAAAAGCATTTGAAGGTGAAAAAGGTTTAGGTTATCCACCAGAGCGTCGTGAATCACAAAATGCGAATGCTAGCATTTTAAACGAAATGAAAAATGCTGTAGGTAAAAACTTAATTGAATCATTAAAATCCATTGATCAATCATTACTTAAAGATGCAATCAAAGGTGAACGTTTCCAAAAATGTCTATTTGAAAACAGCCAAGATCCTCAAATTACAGCCTACATCAAAAGCTTATTAAATTAATTAGAATTATTTTGCCATTTCAAAAAGTAACTTTAGTTGCAAGAAATGGCAAATAATAAACTTGCCATAATCACATTGACGATATAAGAACCTATTAAATTTATTTATCCCCACAGTTAGATAGTTATAAAATACTAAATGTAAGTAAATTCACAAAAACTTAATAATATTACTAAATAAAAAATTTTTAGTGAAAACTACTGTTGAATAATTATCTCAATAAAAAGCGCTAAACCTAATAATGGGCTTAGCGCTAAGCTTTAACAATAATTATTTAATACTAATTATTTAACAAAGTGTTTATCAATTAATTCTTTTAATGCTGTTGGTAAGACTATATTTCCATTTTGATCTCGTGTAATTGTAAATTCAACATCATCTTTCCATAATTGATTACGGGTAATAGATTGAAAATCTTTTACACTGACTTGTGGTCCCAAAGAATCTTCAATTACTGATTGCCAGCTATCACGAATAGAATAATTATGTTCAAAAGTAACAACCGGTTTTAAAAAAGTATATGGATTAGCTCGTAAAATATAGTTATATCTTGCGCTATTAATAGCTATATTATTATTAATGCTATAAGAACCAGTATTAAAATTATCAGAAAAACCATCCATATTGTTATTTAATGCAATGGAATTAATAATTTTATGGTTAACTGGTTGACCTTCAGCACCTAATTTAAAACCATTACCAATACTACCTTTAGCAATATTTGGTTTAGAAAAAGGGAAACCATTAGAATAAGTAACAGAACTATCGATTAAAACAGGTTCATTAGGGCCATCTTCAATTTTATTATACAAATCAAATCCATCATCTGTATTATTATGAGCAATACACCCTCTAAACACATTACCTTTTCCAACACCTAATTTTGCGGCAAAACCATCAGCATTTTTGCCTGATTTATCCATATTATTATAAGAATCTGAATTTATAACTAAATTATAAGAAGGCCAAAATAGTCGGTTTTTACTTTTGGCTGAAATAGCTAATCCTGTATCACTATTATTACGAGTGACAACTTGATCAATTATATTATGGTTACCAGAAATTCTTAAATAAGCAGGTTTATTATCTTTACCATCAATATTACCGTCAAAAATAACTTGTTTTATCGACCAATAAGAACTATCTAAATCAAATGTTTTATTGATAAAAACAGCTTTATGTTTATTCATCGCCTCAATAGTTTTAAATTTTCCTGGTAAACCACTTAATGTTGCAGGAATCGTTACACCATCATAATAACCATCCATTAAATAAATCACCCCATTGGGTTCAATACTATTAACTGCTGTTTGTAAATCAACGGGCGATTGTTTTGTTCCCTTATTGGTATTTTTACCTGTTGGTGAAACAATAATATTAGATAGGTTTTCGATAGTTGATTTACCCAAATTTATAGTAAAGTTTTGGTTATTTTTTTTAGTTTTATCTTTAAACTCAACGCTAAAAGTATTACTTCCTTGTTTTAACTCAGTTGTAAATTGTAATAATTCACCAACTTTGGCATAAAGTGTTTTATTAAGCTCTTTTACAAAAACAGTACCAGAAGTATTTGGAAAAAATTGTAACGTATAGTTTTTATTGTATACCTCTTGCGGTGAAGATAATATTAAAGTGGGTTTAATATCTACAATTACTGGTGGTTTAACTGGTAATTTATCATAATTAACATGTTCATTGCCAAGCGTTAAAGCAGAATTTTTAAACTCAACTTTGGCATTTCTAGAAGCAAAAAAACCGACATAAAGACTCTCATTATCTTGTTGATTCATAAAACCAGAATAATCATTCATTTGCCATTTTTTTGCTGTACCTGTTGTATTATCCTTCATCTCTAAAATAAATTTATCTGAAGTTCTTGTTAGGGTTAAATGTATATTTTTAACTTCAACATAATTGACGTTCTGAACATAATCATTTTTATTAATTGATATACCTTCATTGCCCCAAGCTTTTATCACACCATCACGTACTAATGCTGTTACTTTTACTAAATCATCATTTTTTTTATTCTGCGTAATTAATGCATTCATAATTACATTCGAAGCATTAGGAAACTCCTCATAGCCGGCAGGTTGAGGCTCTCTCCTGGCAACCCCAATAGTATCTCGGGCAAATAAGCCAACTGCCTCTTGAGCTGCTGGTGTTTTACCATCAACTTCAGGTCCAATTTGTTCTAATGTTACATCACTTTCTAATGTAAAAGTCTGATTAACTGGAAGTTTAGTATAAAAAACAACCATTCCATCATGAGAGTTGGCTATTTTACCGCCCCTGCTTTCAAGATAAAAATCAGCAGGTAATTCATAAATTTGGTTAGGAATTAAATATTCTTTTTGACCTGCTATCCAAGCATTATTTATTCCTACTTTTTCAGGTTTAATAAGTGAAGCAAAATTTAAATCAGTTGACTGACCAAAAGCTACCACCTTCCATTCTTGTGCACCAGCAGTACCGATATAAAGAGCTGATATACAAAGTGCCGAAGTTAATATTTTTTTCATTATATATATATCCTAATTTTTGTTTATTTGAATTATCAAAGTTTTCCATTTCCAACTAAATCATTGTAATTATTAGTAAAATAATTAATATCATCTAAATGATATTGATAAGGAACAGACCAAGTAACGTTGTTATCAAAACCACAAGACGACAAATTAAGAGTTAGTTGATTAAATAAAGAATGACTATCACGGAGGTTATCGCCTTTGAACAACTTAGCAATTTTGCAACTATCTTTCAGACCATCAATCATAAACTGATTACTTTCAGAAATAACACTACTTTTAATGCCTAAACCTACTGAATACAGATAAGGATAAGCTGTTTTTGACTGATAAATAGAACCTTTAAACAAATTGTTATAAAGATGGATTTTTCCAAATCTTACTCTCGGTGCCCGTTGGCGAATATTGGAAAAAACATTATGATGCAGAGTGATATTTAACTTATTTTCATCTTGATCTTCATTCTTATCGCTATGACCAATCAATATAGTTTTATCATGATTTTCAAATAAACAATAAGAAATAGTAATAAAATCACTACCTCGCTTAATATCTAATAAACCATCATGCTGAACATATTTCCATCCATCTTTTTCTTGATACTTATCATCGGTAAATTGACCATCAGTAAAAGTCACATGATCAATCCAAACATAAGTTGAAGTAATAATGTTAATACCATCCCATTCTGCATTCCAACCATCACCCTTTTCAAATTTTGGTTCAATATCAACCGGTGCTTCAATTTTCAAATTACGAATAATGACATTATTTACCTTAGACAGCACTATCGAACCATTGATAAAACCTGCATTATCACCAATACCAATTAATGTGGTATTACTAGGAATATTTATTAAGGATCGTGATTTTTGATCTTCAAAGTTTTTATATGGCTTGTTATCACTAAGATCAATTTTTCCAAAGACTTGAATAATACGCGGCTGATCTTTATTTATCACGATTGCATCCAAAAGATCTTGTTTATTACTTACAAAAAAAATCATATTTTTATTAGCTTGAGATCCACCGATCGTTCCGCTATTTTTCTTTAAATCATAACTACCAAACCCTCCTATTGGAGCAACATCAAGAGCTTGTTTAACTTTGACTGATGATGGCAATAAAGCATGACATGTTGAAACATGTGAATTTATAGCAAAAGAAATTAAAATGACTGCCATTAATTTTTTCATTTAATAAATACCTTATTTTTTATTGGTTGATCTGACTTTGATCAATAACGATGCCTTTTTTTAAGGTAAAATCATGGTTAATAGCATTAGCTATAATTTTAGCTATTGCTAATGCGCCTTTTTCTTGAAAATGAGTCGTATCAGGATGATCAATTACCCCTGAAGACTGTGTTTTGTAATACGGAAATTTTGCATCATTAGGATCAACAACCAGCCAGTAAGATTGCCAATCATTTTTATGTTGATTAGCAAACTCAATACTTAATGACTCTAGATCTATTAAAGCAATTTGATGAACTTTAGCCGTATATTTTATTGTTTGAGAATAATCACCCCAGTAAGCAAAACCTAATTTATTACTCGTATAATGAGTATGACTAACTGGATCGATACTTTGATTTTGGAAAGCAATTTTATTATTAGCATCGCGGAATCGTGTAACAGGAGTCATTAAAATTGGCGTCATTTGCTTCTGTTTAGCAAAATTAATATAGCGCTCAAGTGACGTTTGAAAAGACATATTTTCATTATCTATAGGAAACTGCTTATGATTATTTGCATCATTAGGATATGTACATAAATGGCTTACATCGGCCTGTCCACGCTTGGTGTTACTTGAATCACATTTCTCGTCATTATGACCAAAAGCGATGATCATATAATCACCTTTTTGCATTAATGGTGCCATTAAATCAAACCAGCCTTCATCATAAAAACTACGACTAGAACGCCCCGATTGAGCACCATTTATCACCACAATATTGGCACTTTTATCAATAAACCGATCAAAAACCTGCCCCCACCCCATTCTCGGATAGACTTTAGCATCATAATAAGAAGCAGTTGAATCACTAAGAATAAATATCCGTCTTTGAGCATTAATATTTTCGTTTTTTTGCTTAACAACGAGTCCATAATCAAAAATAGATTGATCACTAATAGGCTTAAAACGCATATCCAATAGCACTGTAGCCCCAACTTGCCCACTAGTAGAATCATACCCTCGATTGAAAATAATCAAATCAAATAAACGAGTTATTTTAGGATCATTTCCACTCACAGGATCAAATAATTGATCAGTAATCCCAACTTGTTGCAATGCATGATCAAACCTTATGTATAATTTCCGCCTTGCGCGGGCTAAAATATCATCATCTATAGTTGAAAAAATACCTTTCTCAATCAGCTGTTCAGGGCCAATAAGAGACATTTGGTTAGCTATTTCACTTACAAAATAATCTGTAAATGGGTTAATATTGGCTGTATTAACCTTATTTTTTTGTAATACATTAACTAATGATGTAATACAATTACCAGCACATATTCCTTTTTGCCCACCTCTATGAAGTAAATTATTATCAGAAAACAAAACTAATGGTGCAGATAATTGTGAAATATCTTGCTGATAAAATCCACGCTCATCAGTTGTAGTAGTTAAGGTTTTATTATTTACATCACGAATTATCACTGATGCATTAGCAACAGGTTTATTAACATAAACATAGCCTTGTAATAAAGTACTAGCAATAGCTTGGTTCCCTGAAAAAGCAAAAATTAAAAGGCTTAAAATTGATTTTTTTAACATAGCTACACCATAAATACATATTTTATTATTTTTTATATCACTAAAATAAATAACTTAACCCAAGAGCTAACTTTGTTTCTCTGGCACTAGAATGTACTTTTTTAGCAATATCTTCCGCGGCAAAATTAATTTGCCAATCTTTTGTGGCTTGCCAATTAATATCTACTTCTTGTTGATAATCATGTTTTTTATCATTTTGTAATAAATAATTGCCCTTTAAATATGAAAAGCGATATCCTACATTCCAATCCGGAGATAAAACATAATGAGTTCCAATATCAAATCGATTACGTGAACGATTATCAACATAACCTTGAACACTATCGTCTCGTTTATTACGGGAAACTTTACGATATTCAAATCGATATTGGCCATAAAAAGAAAGATCATTGTTTGATAACCAAGTTAATTTCAATGCTGGTGCGTATCGCATACCTGATCGTTGTGAGTCACTGACATCACCTAATTGATAATGAGGAATATTTTCTTTGCTTTTCGCTTTATATCCACCACCAGAATAAAATCTTACTTCCATATTTGGTGTTAAAATCCAATTATCAGCAAGATAGAAATTATAACCACCATACATTTGGTAATAGTTTGAAACTAAATCATCAAAAAAGGCTCTATCCTTCAATTGATTATAAGTCGCTACCCCAATACCAAGATAACCTTGCTTATAAAAGTCAAGATATAAACCAAAATTATCACTATGATAACGAGAGCTTAAACCATAATTATGAACATATTTAAAATAGGTTTTATAATTAAAGTTAGATTCTGTATTATTTGATTTTCCAAAAGCGTAATTAAAACCGACTTTAAATTTTGCTTGTCGGGTATCTGCTGTTTTGTTTTTGGAGACATCAGAAATAGAAAAATATGGGCGAAATAATTTTGAGTAGTTATAAGTTACTTTAAATTCTTGTTCATAATCTATTTTTTTATTGTTATAAGCTTTATATTTATTTTTGACTAATTCATTTTTCAATGCCTTATATGATTGATTGGTAAAGTCACCAATATAGTAATTAAAGGTATAGACAAGATTAAGTGCTTTTATTCCTGAATAAGCCAATGCCCAATCTAAACGATGCCTTCCTGTATTACTACTTAAAATATATTTAACTTCATTGCCGGAAATTTTTGCAATTTTATACCGTTCTGCTTGCGATATTTTTTTCCATTCATAGCGATAACGTAAGCTACTTGACCAATCACTATTGAATTTATAGCTATACTTCAAACCAGGTTGATAAAGGGTTAAATCTTTACCAAATCCTAACTCTAATGCAGGAATTAATGACCCCCAGTCATTAGGAAGACCAAATGTTTTTTGGATCACAACTCCACCTGAACCACCATACATATCATCATATAAAACATCCCTTTTATTTCCACCGCCTTCATTCACACCAAATTTAAATTCATATTGCCAATTATCATCCGTTTTATGGATTAACTTTAAAGTATCAGCATGAATCCTATTCATCGACTTCCAATTATGTTCATATTGAAAAGTAGTTTGGCCAGAGCCAGCAAATGCACACACCGAAAATGTTGAAATAAATATCATTAAAGAAATTTTTTTTAATTTTATTTTTCTCATCACCATTACCTTATTTTTAATTTTTTATTTTTGAAATATTGTTTTATATTTTTTATATTTTTTTACAATTTTTCTGTTAATAAGATCACAGTTTAGATAAACAATCAGTGTTTTATTTTAACATTTTGATATATATAAATTTATTTTAAATAAAAATATAAATTAATCTCTAAAAAATAAATAATTTGTTACCAATATCACATTTATAAAAAAAATTTAAAGTAAATTTCAATAAATTTAGTATTATTTAATTAATATTTTTAAAACATCATTTCATTATTAAAGGAAAATGATTTATGATTGACAATCAAAAAAAAATAACAACACTAACTCGGTTTTCGTATGGTAGTGGTAACTTAATAGGAAGTGGTGCACTAGCTATTAGTGCTGCTTGGCTACTTTACTTTTATACAACTTTTTGTGACCTTTCGGCTTTTCAAGCAACATTAATATTTTCAATAGCAACCTATTTAGATGTTATATTAAATCCATTGATGGGGTTTATTACCGATAATTTTAATCATACCAAACTAGGGCGTCGTTTTGGGCGTCGTCGGTTTTTCATCTTATTAGCTATCCCTTGTATGATTATTTACCCATTACTATGGGTTGATGGAATGAATTTTTGGTACTACTTAACAACCTATATTCTATTTGAGTTCATTTATACAATGATAATGATTCCGTACAACACATTACCGGTAGAAATGACCAAAAACTTTGATCAAAGAACCTATTTAGCTGGTTCAAAAGCGATGTTTGGTAAAGTTGCTAACTTCTTAGCGGCTGCCATACCAGGTATATTTTTCTATCTATTCAATGGTAAAGATTCACCATTACCATTCTTACTTACCGGTATTACCTATGCCACTATTATGGCTATTGCACTCATTTTACTTTATACCAATAGTTGGGAGAAATCTGTTGATGAAATAGAAGATGAAACAACATCAGGGCTTTGGGAAAGTATAATTAAATTATTTTCAGATGTGTTTTCAACATTCCGATTAAAAACATTCAGAAATCATTTAGGTATGTACTTATTTGGTTTTGGTGCTGAATGGTTGTTTGCAGCAACATTTACCTATTTTGTGGTTTTCAATTTAGGTCAACCAAAAACATTTGTATCAGAAATGAATAGTTTAAGTAGTATATGCCAGTTAATTTCAACTGCATTCTTTATGGCATGGTGTGTAAAACGCGGATTTAAACGTCCTTTTGTGATCGCCATATTAATTGTTATATCTTCTGTAATTGGTTATATTGGTATCTACTACTTTAATATGCCAAATATAACTTGGATTGTTGTTGGTATCACAATTTGGTTTGGATTAGGTACCGGTGGAGTTTATTACATTCCTTGGAGTGTTTATACATTTCTAGCCGATATTGATGAAGTATTAACCGGAAGACGCCGTGAAGGTATCTACGCAGGTGCAATGACTATGGCAGGTAAACTAATGCGAGCTACAATTGTTTTTATTCTAGGACTCGTATTGAAGTTTTCTGGATTTGTATCAGGAGTCAATAGCGTACAACCCCAAAGCGCCGTAGATGCTATCAACTTAGTAATGATTGTTGGGGTATGTGGAATGGCCATTTTAGGTATTATATTTACATATCGCATGAAATTAGATAAATCTACTCACGCACAAATTATTCAAGAGCTAGAAAGACTAAAAAATGGTGGTAAAAAACAAGATGCAACACCAGAAATAAGAAACTTAGTCAAAGAGCTAACAGGATATGGCTATGACAACTGCTTTGGCAATAATAATGTCGGTTTTAAGCATCACTAACAATAAATAAAATCTAACTATAAAAATCATCTAATTGTTAATATTAGATGATTTTTTTAAATAGAAAATTAAATCAATCCAAATTTTTGTAATGCCTTAGCAATACCATCATTATTATTAGTATCTGTCACAAACTCAGCTTGTGCTTTTAATTCATCAACAGCATTACCCATAGCAATAGGGTGATCAACTGTTAAAAACATTTCAAAATCATTCATACCATCACCAAAGGCATAGGTTGGTACATCAGTAAAGCCTTTATTTTGTAGCAACTTAGTAATACCATACCCTTTAGATCCACCATGATTAAAAACATCAACACAGTAAGGCGTATTACGAATAAAGGTTAGCTCAGGAAAAACATCTCGATAAAGCGCCTCTCCTGATTCACAAAGTAATAAAAGCATCTGAATAGGTGTTTTTAAATAAATCTGATCATCAACAGGTGGAACTTGCTGCTTAAGGAAATTATAAAATGTTTTAGTAGGTTGGCTATCTTGCGACACTCGCATAATTTCGTAATTATAAAAAGACAGTGGGATGCCTGTTTGCTGTTTAGAAAATTGATACAACCTATCGATAACGCCCTTATCAATATCATTAGTAAAGACCTTTTCGCCTTGATATAAAACAACTTGTCCATTCATGCCAATTATCGATTCAATTTGAGTCTTTTTCATTAAATCAACCACTTCACAAGGTGTTCGACCCGTTGCTATCATTGGTGTAATATTATTTTGTTTTAATTTGTTTATAGCTTCCAAAGAGCTGGGTAATACATCAATTTGGCTATTAAATAATGTTCCATCTAAATCAAAAAAAACAATAGCGTCAGGTTTCTTGCTCATATTACAAATCCAAAATGTGTTTAATAAAAGGAATAGTTAATTTACGCTGTTGCGCAAGCGTTGCAACTTCAAACTTTTCTAATAAAGAAAACAGTGTACGCATATCACGATTAACGCGCTTTAATAAAAATAACCCAACTTCTGTTGATAATTCAAACCCACTTAATTGTGCCCTTAATTGCAAGGCTTTAAGCTTATCATCATCGCTAAGCTCTTTTAATTGATAAACTTGCCCCCAAGATAATCTAGAAACCAAATCAGGTAATATAAAAGAGATTTGTTTAGGTGGTCTACTTGCCGTTATCAATAATTTACTCACGTTTTTTTCAGTTAAACGATTAAATAAATCAAAAATAGCTTCTTCCCAATCTCTATGACCAGCTATTGCATCAATATCATCTAAACAGACTAAATCATAATGATCCAACCCCTGTAGAATTTCAGGCACAAGATGATAGTACTGCTTTAAGGGAATATAACTGGCTAATTTATTTTGACTTGATGCATGTAAAAGGTGAGTTTGACCCGCAGCGCTAGCCGACCATATATAAAAGATATTAAACCCCTCTTTACCTAATAAGGTTTGTAATGAATCAAATAATAATCGATTATCGCCTACATAAAAACTATCAAAAGTTTCATTATTAGGTAACGAAAAAGGTAAAGGTAGCTGCGAAAGAGTAATAAAATAACCTCACAATAAAAACATAATCATATTAAGTATAAATTTGCTTTCATAAAAATCAATCACTTTTATAGAAAAGAAAAATATCCTAGTATCATATTATAATTTACTTACTATTTTGTTTCATATTCATCATTTAGTTTTTTGAACTAAATATGTTAGATCTTTAATAAAAGCTCATTTAGTAAGTATAAAATAGAAGCAATAAAGGATAAAATTTAAGCAAACAAATTTATTTTTTGTGGATAACTCTGTGATAAATTAGGATCACAAGCTGTTATGATCGCATTAATAACCTGACCTAATAAATCATCTGTGGATAAATAGAATAGTTATAAACAAGTTTAAATAAAAAAAGATCCGATCAATTAACAGAATTAGATGATCGATAAGATCCTATAAAATAATTATAAAAATGAGTTATCAACAAAAAGGATCCACAGTAATAATAATAAAAATAAAAAGATCATCTAAAAGATCTTATTTTATTTAGATCGCGATCAAAATAGATCATTTGACGTAATCGAAAAGATGAGTAAAATTCCCTACCCTAAATAAACCAAATCTTCAGATCTAAATTAGCGATCTTCTGTACAAAAAATAAATACGAGGCTTTTTTATGTTTTATCCAGATCTTTTTGATGTCATCATCGTCGGCGGCGGCCATGCCGGAACAGAAGCAGCTATGGCATCAGCAAGAATGGGACGGAAAACACTACTTTTAACCCATAATATCAATACATTAGGGCAGATGTCTTGCAACCCAGCCATTGGCGGTATAGGTAAAGGCCACTTGGTTAAAGAAATTGATGCAATGGGTGGCTTAATGGCTCATGCTATCGATCGTGCTGGGATCCAATTTAGGATCTTAAATAGTAGCAAAGGTCCAGCCGTTAGGGCTACGCGTGCACAAGCGGATCGTTCTCTGTATAGAAAAGTGATAAGAACAACACTTGAAAACCAAGAAAATTTAATGTTATTTCAACAATCGGTTGAAGATGTGATCATTGAAAACGATCAGATTATTGGTGTAAGAACTCAAATGGGTGTTTCTTTTAAAGCCAAAGCTGTTGTACTTACAACAGGTACTTTTTTAGATGGTAAGATCCACATAGGGCTTGATAATTATAGTGGCGGTCGTACCGGCGATCCGGCCTCGATCGGCTTATCAAAATCACTACATCAATATTCGTTTAGAATGGGGCGCTTAAAAACTGGTACTCCACCACGAATTGATGCTAGAACTATTGATTTTTCAAAATTGGAGACTCAATATGGTGATGATCCTGTTCCAGTATTCTCATTTTTAGGCAACGCAAATGAACATCCTAGACAGATCCCTTGCTACATCACCAGCACGAATGAAACAACCCACGATATTATTAGATTTAATTTAGATCGCAGCCCTATGTACACTGGTATTATTGAAGGTGTAGGACCAAGATATTGCCCATCAATTGAAGATAAGATCATGCGTTTTGCCGATCGCAATTCTCATCAGATCTATTTAGAACCTGAAGGATTGGATAGCAATGAGATCTATCCAAATGGGATCTCAACAAGCTTACCATTTGATACGCAACTTGAATTTGTCCGCAGTATGAAAGGATTAGAAAATGCCAACATTGTAAGACCAGGTTACGCGATCGAATATGATTATTTTGATCCAAGGGATCTTAAACCAACACTTGAAAGTAAAGTGATCAAAGGGCTCTTTTTAGCTGGACAGATCAATGGCACAACAGGTTATGAAGAAGCGGCTGCACAAGGAATGCTTGCTGGTTTAAATGCAGCCCGCTTTGCATATGATCAAGATCAATGGTATCCAAGCCGCGATCAGGCTTATTTAGGTGTGCTAGTTGACGATCTTTGTACACTTGGCACTAACGAACCTTATCGTATGTTTACCTCGCGCGCTGAATATCGTTTAATGTTACGTGAAGACAATGCTGATATTCGTTTAACTGAAATAGGTCGTAAACTAGGCATGGTCGACGATTATCGTTGGCGTCGTTTTAATGAAAAATTCGAAGCTATTGAACAAGAAAGAGCAAGGTTACGGGATATATGGGTACATCCTCATATTGAAAGCATCGATGAAGTCAATGCTGTTTTAAGTGCTAATTTGACTAAAGAAGCCAATGGTGAAGAGTTACTTAAACGGCCTGAAATGAGTTATAACACATTGAAATCACTTTCATTATTTGCACCAGGATTATCTGATCCACAAGCTGCCGAGCAGGTTGAAATTCAAGTAAAATATGATGGTTACATTAAACTGCAAATAGAAGAAATTGAACGTCAAAAGCGCAATGAAGAAACGCTTATTCCTGAGCATATTGATTATGCCGAAATATCTGGATTATCGAATGAAGTTGTGGCTAAATTAAAGCAACATAAGCCTGTATCTATAGGACAAGCTTCTCGTATATCAGGCATTACACCAGCTGCTATTTCAATGTTATTAGTTTATTTAAAAAAGAAAAATTATGTTAAAAAAGAAACTCACTAGTCTAATTGATCAAACGGATCTTTCGATCTCTGAATCACAAATAGATCAATTGATCCATTATGTTGAAATGCTCAGCAAATGGAACAAAACTTACAACTTAACAGCAGTGCGCGATCCGAGCGAGATGTTAGTTAAGCATATTATGGATAGCTTAGTTGTATCGCCTTATTTAACTGGCAAAACCTTTATTGATGTAGGAACTGGTCCTGGTTTACCAGGCGTTCCATTAGCGATTATTAACCCCAATAAACAATTTGATTTGGTTGATAGTTTAGGTAAGCGTATTCGCTTTTTAAAGCAAGTGCAGTTTGAATTAAAGCTAACAAATATTAACCCAATACAAAGCCGAATCGAAGAGTATAATGATAAAAAATTTGATGGAGTTATTAGCCGAGCTTTTGCTTCTTTACAAGATATGCTTAATTGGTGTAAGCACCTTCCTGATCAAAACGGATCTTTTTATGCTTTAAAAGGAAGTGATATCGATCCTATTCCTGATGGTTTTACACTTAAACAGAATATTAAATTAGCTATACCAGGATTAGATGCTGAAAGATGTTTGATTATTATTCAATAGTTTTATCGTAAAACAGTTTGTTTTTTTAATTTTTACGGTTTTTTAAGTAATCTTTAATACCATCAACGATTGATTTAGACACTTGATTTTGAAACGAAGCAGTCTTTAGTTTTCTTTCTTCATTGATATTACTAATAAAGGCTGTTTCGACTAAAACTGATGGGATATCCGGCGCTTTTAACACTGCAAATCCTGCCTTTTCAAGCGATGGTTTATGCATTTTATTTACTTTTTTCATACGATTTAAAATAGCATTACCCAATAATATACCATTACTTAACGTCGTTTTTTGAACTAAGTCTAAAATAGTATTATCTAAATATTTATCGCCACTACGGCTAACGCCACCAATCTGATCGGACTTGTTTTGAGTTTGCGCTAAATAGCTTGCTGCCGAACTACTTGCCCCACGAGTTGATAATGCAAAAACAGACGAACCACCGACTGAACGGTTAGCAAAAGCATCGGCATGAATAGAAATAAATAGATCTGCATGCAGTGACCGCGCTTTAGCAACTCGTACTTTTAATGGAATAAATACATCTTCATTACGAGTCATATAGACTTTAATATTCGGTTCTTTTTTAAGTAAGTTATAAGTACGACGTGCTATTTGCAAAACAATATCTTTTTCTCGGGTTCTACTGTAACCGATTGCTCCAGGATCTTCACCACCATGGCCAGGATCGAGCATAACAATAACAGGTGCATTTTTCTTTTTATTGGTTGGGGTTTTTATTTGTGCTTGTTTTTTACTAAGATTGCCTGCTTTATATTCTTCTAATAGAGTAAGTAAAGGATCGTCCTCTTCTTTTGAAAAAGATTTTGATGGATAAAGATCCATCACTAAACGATGTTTAAATTCAGCAATAGGTGACAATGTAAAAGTATTAGGCTCAACCCCTTGCTTCAACTCGATCATAATTCTGATTGTTTTAGCATCTAATTTAAGAACACGAATTGATTTTATAAAAGGATCGTGACTTAATACTTTTGATGAAATCGTTTTTAAAGTGGGGGTTAAATCGATATTATCAATATCGATAACGATCCTATTTGGATTAAAAAGTGAAGCACTCTTATAGTTCAAACTGATATTAGATTCTAACGTAATTCGAGTATAAGTTGATGAAGGCCAAACACGTACAGCAACAACTTGGGCTTTAGCTGCTGCAAAGCCAACACGAGTGACAGATAATAAACATGTAGCTATAATACCTTTTATAAAAAGGCGTTTTGTTGAACTAAATGTTTTTGCCATATCTTAAACACTTTATTTGTGATCTTATTAGCCGCGGATAATAACATAAAATAAAGAGATATTAAAAAAGAATGATGATTATAATTGGTTGTTTTTTAGTAAATAAATAAACCTTTTTAATCTATTTATTCATTTTTAATACCCCAATAAAAAATCTTAAATTAAATTATTATTTTATATTTAATATTATTAATAAATATTCATTGAACCTATTTTTACATTTTTTATTCAACATTATCAAAATAAGCCTTGTTTTGTGATGTCTCTTTTTTAATTTATTATAGACCCTACAATCACAACAGTTTACAATATGGCTCGCTAAAATCGCGGATTTAAACCCGTTTTCATTTTAACAATTAAATATAGCTGAGTTATTGATGAGCAAAAAATTACATATCAAAACTTGGGGTTGCCAAATGAATGAGTATGACTCAACAAAAATGGCTGATCTCCTTGAATCCACCCATGGTTTAACCTTAACAGACAATGCTGAAGAAGCCGATATCTTATTACTTAACACTTGTTCTATTCGGGAAAAAGCCCAAGAAAAGGTCTTTCATCAATTAGGTCGTTGGAAAAACCTTAAACAACATAATAAAAATATCATCATTGGTGTTGGTGGTTGTGTTGCTTCTCAAGAAGGTGCTCAAATTCGTAAACGCGCACCATTTGTAGATATTATTTTTGGACCACAAACCTTTCACCGCTTACCTGAAATGATTGAACAGATTCGCAGTGGTAACAACAATCATGTGGTTGATGTAAGCTTTCCTGAAATTGAAAAATTTGATCGTCTACCTGAACCTCGTAGCGAAGGTCCAACTGCATTTGTGTCGATTATGGAAGGATGTAATAAATATTGTACTTACTGTGTAGTGCCTTACACCCGAGGTGAAGAGGTCAGCAGACCTTGTGATGATGTCATTTATGAAATAGCTCAACTGGCTGAACAAGGTGTGCGTGAAGTTAATTTATTAGGTCAAAATGTTAATGCTTATCGTGGACCTACGTTTGATGGTGATATTTGTTCTTTTGCTGAATTATTACGCTTAGTTGCAGCCATTGACGGTATCGATCGCATTCGCTTTACAACCAGTCATCCAATTGAGTTTACTGATGATATTATTGATGTTTATCGTGATACACCAGAGCTAGTTAATTTTTTACATTTGCCAGTACAAAGTGGATCAGATCGTGTATTAAACTTAATGAAACGTACGCATACCGCGCTTGAATATAAATCCATTATTCGAAAATTACGTAAAGTGCGCCCTGATATTCAAATTAGTTCGGATTTTATTGTCGGTTTCCCGGGTGAAACACAAGAAGATTTTGAACAAACAATGAAACTGATTGCCGATGTCAATTTTGATTTAAGTTATAGCTTTGTTTATTCATCGCGCCCAGGTACTCCTGCTGCTGAAATGGAAGATAATGTATCAGAAGAAGAGAAGAAGCAACGCCTTTACATTCTTCAAGAACGAATCAATCAGCAAGCTATGCAATTTAGTCGTCGTATGTTAAATACTGTACAGCGTATTTTAGTTGAAGGTCCATCCAAAAAAGACCTTATGGAATTAACCGGTCGAACAGAAAACAATCGAATTGTTAATTTTGAAGGTCGCCCTGAGATGATAGGTAAGTTTGTTGACGTTGAAATTACTGATGTTTATCCAAATTCATTGCGTGGTAGAGTTGTTCGTACTGAAGATGAAATGGATTTACGTGTTAGTGAATCGCCAATTTCAGTTATTTCACGCACTCGTAAAGAAAACGAGTTAGGGGTTGGGATCTATCAACCTTAAAGTAATAATCATTAAGCCACAATGAGAGTGGCTTTTTATAATTTTTATAAAATAATAAAATAACTTACAGATGAATTTAAGGAAAAGGGGAATAATATGTTTATAATATTTGGAACTCGCGGAAGAGAAGTTAACGAACGTAGTGGACAATTTAATTGCCCAAATTGCTGTTCGCAACAAAACACCACTACCGACGAAAAAAAACAAAAATATACACAAATAAAAATCGCAAAATATTTTACGCTATTTTTTATTCCTATTTTTAGTTACGAAACATTAGGACGTTATATAAAGTGTAATGAATGTAATAATGATTACAACGAAAAGGTGCTCGAATATGTACCACCAACATTTGAAGAACAAATTGCATCATATGTTGAGCAAGAGTTAAAAAGCGGAACACCTATTTCAATGTTAGTCAACAAATTAAAAGCACAAGGATTTGATGAACAACAATCAACAAACGCAGTTAATAATGTTGTTAACGGAAACATCGTTTCTTGCCATCAGTGTAACATGGACTTTTTAAAAGGTGTTGAAAAGTGTTCTTTATGCGAAGGGCGTATTAGCGGTTAAAATTAATTATTTGAGGACTTACATTTGAATATTACGACACATGAAACCATGCTTGAACCAGCCGACAATCAGCGGCTTAATAGTCTTTGTGGTCCTTATAATGATAATATTAAACAGTTAGAACGCAGACTCGGTATAGAAATTAATCACCGAGGTAATCTATTTTCAATAACTGGCGAGCAGCTTTGTGTTAAAGCTGCTGGTGATATTTTGCAGTCTCTTTATAAACAAACCAAAATAAAAGATAAAATTATTGATATTGAACCTGAGCAAATTCATTTAGCTATTAAAGAAACAGGTGCGCTTGAAAAAGTAAGTGAACACTTACCTGCTTATATTGATCATCAAGGTGGAAAGTTAGTGATGATCAAAACTAAACGAGGTGTGATAAAACCTCGAACAGCGAACCAAGCACAATATATTGCTCATGTTTTAGATTATGATATTTCATTTGGTATTGGACCTGCTGGAACAGGTAAAACCTATTTAGCGGTAGCTGCCGCAGTTGATGCCCTTGAAAAGCAACAAATTCGTCGTATTGTACTAACCCGTCCAGCCGTTGAAGCGGGTGAAAAGCTAGGGTTTTTGCCGGGCGATTTAAGCCAAAAAGTGGATCCTTACTTACGTCCACTTTATGATGCCTTATTTGAAATGCTTGGCTTTGAAAAAGTAGAAAAACTAATTGAAAAAAGTGTGATTGAAGTAGCTCCACTTGCCTATATGCGCGGGCGAACGCTAAATGATGCGTTTATTATTCTTGATGAAAGCCAAAATACCACAATAGAACAAATGAAAATGTTCTTAACTCGTATTGGCTTTAATTCAAAAGCGGTCATCACAGGCGACATCACTCAAATTGATTTACCTCGTCATCAAAAATCGGGTTTACGCCATGCGATTGAAGTGTTAAGCAAAGTTGATGAAATCAGCTTTAATTTTTTCAATAGCGAAGATGTGGTACGTCACCCAGTGGTTGCTAAAATTGTTAATGCTTATGAAAAATGGGAAGAACAGCAACATAAGCCACAAACAGAAAAAAGCATTTAGTAGAAAGAGTATGATTACCCCTATCTCAAGTAAAAAAAAGAAAACTAATATTCGAGATCATTCAGCTGAAGCAAACTTGTTTTTACGCCGAGCACTGTTTTCTTTTATTGTAATTATTATTTTGATTGTCGTATTGATTACAAAATTAGCTGATTTACAGATTTTGAATTATGGTTATTACACTACGAAATCTAATGATAATCGCATCGAAATTATCCCTATTCCACCAAATCGTGGCATGATTTATGATCGTAATGGTACGCCATTAGCGATTAATAACATTACTTATCAATTAAATATCATTCCCGATAAAACTAAAAACCTCAATGAACAATTAGAGGAATTAAAAAAAATTGTTGATTTGACTGATGAAGATATTGAAACTTTTCAAAAAGAACGTCGCAACTATAGAGCTCATCGTCCGGTACCATTAAAAGATAATTTGACCGAAAAACAAATAGCTCGTTTTGTTGTAGATCAACATCGTTTTCCGTTTGTTTCCATTGTTGGTATACAGCATCGTTATTATCCTTATGGTGCATCACTGACGCATATTCTTGGCTATATTTCTAAAATTAACAGCCAAGATAAACAGCGTTTAGAAGATGAAAATAAGACTAGCGATTATGTAGCAACGTTTAACATCGGCAAAATGGGTATTGAAAAGTACTACGAAGAAGTATTACACGGAACGCCGGGTTATGAAAAGGTTGAAGTCAACAGCCGAGGCCGTATTGTTCGCCAACTAAATCAACATCCGCCGCAAGCTGGTGAGGATATCTATTTGTCTATCAACCTTAAATTGCAGCTTTATATTGAGCAATTACTAGCTGGACGCAAAGCGGCTGTAGTTGCTATTGATCCGAATAATGGTGAGATTTTAGCCTTGGTTTCTAGCCCAAGCTATGATTCCAATCCATTTGTAGGTGGGATATCAAGTGCTAAATATAGCGAATTGCTTAAAGATCCAAGTAAGCCTCTTTTTAATCGGGCTTTACTGGGTGCTTATCCGCCTGCTTCGACAGTTAAACCATTTATTTCTATTGCCGCTTTAAGTGAAGGCATCGTAACGCCAAAAAGCGTAGTTAACGACCCTGGTTGGTGGCAATTACCGGGCACAGAACGACGTTATCGAGACTGGCTTAAATGGGGACATGGTCGTGTTGATGTATTAAAGGCAATTGAAGAATCAGTTGATACTTACTTTTATCAAGTTGCTTATGACATGGGCATTGATCGTTTAAATTTATGGATGACAAAGTTTGGTTATGGTGAAAGAACAGGCATTGATATATCACCAAACGAAGAAACACGAGCGGTTATGCCGAGCCGTGAATGGAAAATGAAGCGCCATAAAAAGTCTTGGTTACAAGGTGATACTATTCCAGTTGGCATAGGACAAGGCTATTGGACTGCAACCCCAATCCAAATGGCGAAAGCATTAACGACCTTGATCAATAATGGTAAAACTTACACACCACATTTTTTATTATATAAAAAGAGCGATATTTTAAACTCTAGTGAACACCAACCACAGGTTAATTCAGATAATTATATCGAAAAAAATAGCTTAGTTGATGTCAATCCAACTTATTGGTCACTTGCTAAAGAAGGAATGCACCGAGTCATGTTTGGATCACGAGGAACTGCCCGCAAAGTTTATGCTGATGCAAAATATCAGGCAGCAGGTAAATCGGGCACAGCACAAGTTTATGGTTTAAAGCAAGACGAGATCTATAATGCCCATAAAATTCCGGAGCGTCTGCGCGATCATGCCTTATTTATTGCTTACGCTCCATATGATAAGCCAAAAATAGCCTTAGCCATTGTTTTAGAAAATGGTGGTGGCGGTAGCTCGAACGGTGGTGCGGTAGCGCGTAAAATATTGGATTTTTACCTTTTAGGCAATAATTCAACAGAGCTTGATGAATCATCATCCAATACAGGAATAGAGGACTAATGATGAATAATATCAAAAAAAGTTTTTGGCAAAAAATACATATCGATCCCCTGTTTTTTTTATTTATTACATTATTGCTTGCTTATAGCCTTTATATTCTTTGGAGTGCAACAGGGCAAAGTATTGATATGATACAAAAGCGAGCAATACAAATATTGCTTGGTTTTGTTGTAATGATTGTGTTGGCGCAGTTTTCACCCAGAACTTATGAAAAATGGGCACCGTATCTATATGTTTTTTGTATTTTAATTTTATTACTTGTGGACATTTTTGGTTACACCAGTAAAGGCGCACAGCGTTGGTTAGATTTAGGTGTATTACGGTTCCAACCCTCTGAAATAGCTAAAATTGCCGTACCATTAATGGTTGCTAAATTTATTCATCGTGATGGATGCCCACCGCCATTAAAAACCACGCTACAAACACTTGCTATTATTGGCGTACCAACGTTACTGGTTGCTATGCAACCCGATTTAGGAACTGCTATTTTGATAACCATGTCTGGTATTTTTATTATCTTTTTAGCAGGCATAAACTGGCGTTATATTCTTATTGCGCTTATTTTAATTGCTATATTTTTACCGATTATGTGGTTCTGCTTAATGCACGATTACCAGCAAAAACGTGTACTTATGCTCATTAATCCTGAACTTGATCCAAACGGAGCTGGTTATCATATTATTCAATCTAAAACAGCAATTGGATCGGGCGGTATATGGGGTAAAGGATGGCTTGAAGGTACGCAATCGCAACTTGAATTTTTACCTGAGCGACATACTGATTTTATTTTTTCAGTTATTGCTGAAGAGTTCGGTTTTATTGGCTCTATTATTTTATTAATTCTGTTTTTATGTTTAATTATACGAGGGATGTTTATTGCTGCACAGGCGCAAACAACCTTTGGACGGATCCTTTCTGGTGGACTTATTTTAGTCTTTTTTATTTATGTGTTCATTAATATTGGTATGGTCAGTGGAATCTTGCCTGTTGTTGGTGTACCATTACCACTAATAAGTTATGGTGGCTCATCCTTAGTCGTATTAATGGCAAGTTTTGGCATTATGATGTCTATTCATACTCATCGATACATGTTATCTAAAAATATTTGACGGAATTTAAATAAATGAAAAGTAAATTTAAATTATCTTTTGCTTTATTAGCGCTTGCTATTTGTTCATCTGCATCGGCTGAAATGGCTTTTCCTATTCCAGCTATTCCGCAATTAGATGCAGAAGCTTATATTTTAATTGATGCAAAATCAGGCGAAATTTTAGCGCAGTATAATGCCGAGCAACAGCGTGATCCTGCAAGCTTAACTAAAATGATGACTAGTTATGTCGTTGGGCAAGCATTGCAATCAGGCCGCATAAAAAATGATGATATGGTTGTTGTTAGTAAAGATGCTTGGGCAACGGGTAACCCTGTATTAAAAGGGTCGTCATTAATGTTTTTAGAAGTCGGTAAAACAGTTTCCGTTTCCGATCTTAACAAAGGTATTATTATTCAATCAGGTAACGATGCATGTATCGCCATGGCAGAACATGTTGCTGGCAGCCAAGGTGCTTTTGTTAACTTAATGAATGATTACGCCAAAAAAATTGGACTAAATCATACTCATTTTGAAACTGTACATGGACTTGATGCCCCGGGCCAATACACTACAGCCAAAGATATGGCATATTTAGGGCAGGCCTTAATTCGTGATTTACCCGAAGAATATTCTATTTATAAAGAAAAAGAATTTACCTATACTCTATCAAAACCCCAACTTAATCGAAATGGATTACTTTGGGACACCACATTAAATGTAGATGGCATCAAAACAGGCCACACCAATGCCGCAGGCTACAATTTAGTTGCTTCAGCGGTTGATGGTAATACTCGTTTAATTTCAGCGGTACTGGGTGGTCGCACCTTCAAAGGTCGTGAAGAAGAAAGTAAAAAGTTATTAGTTTGGGGATTCCGCTTCTTTGAAACCGCAAACCCTGTTAAGGCTGGAACCCCAGTCACTACCGAAACCATCTGGTATGGCGACCAAAATAAAATCCAACTGGGTGCTGTTAATGGGGCATTTATTACCGTACCAAAAGGACGTGCGGCTGATGTACAAGTCGAATATAAAATTGACGATTACATCTATGCACCTATCACCAAAGGTAATGCGGTAGGTAAAATGCAGTTTTTATTAGATGGCAAAGTCATTAACGAACAACCGCTTGTTGCTTTACAAGATATCGAAGAAACAGGATTCTTTGGTGGAGTATGGGATTGGATCTGCCTACAATGCCATAAGTTATTTAGCTAGTTTTATTATCATTGTTCTGTAAGCGTTCGCTTACAGAACAACCTTTTGGTTTCTTGATGAAGTAATGCAAAACTTAGAACAGCAATGCCCTAATTATCACCACTATTTAACGCATATTTACTTACCTAAAACACTCATCTATGACGACGAACTGCTGGAAGCCATATTCAACGTTGGGATTTAAATACTGAGCCAGTAATAGATTATTCGGTATGGATATCAATACTTTATGAAGAACCAGATAATACAGAATTATCGCTAATATTAGTATACTAATATAGTGATAGAACCTACCATCATCACAGTAAATTTATCAGCTAATATCAATCAGTTTTTTGCTTATATACAACTACCTGTTGGACATGGGCCCTCTTATAAAAGTAAAATCAGTCGAGAATTCACCCTTCAAGCCATTGTTGAAATTATGTATAAGGTAAAAATAAATGATTAATTTAACTAAATTTTATAAATATTACTGTGGTCTTATTGTTGGTTTGTTGGTACTGATCGTTTTAATCTGTTATCAGATCTTTAACCAAGATATTCGTGTGATCAAATTATCATCAACACAACAGCAACAAGTAAATAAGTTATTAGAAAAGAGAGCAACACGCTGTATTGGTACCTATTTAATAGACTTACCTATTGAATTTAAAGTCAAAAAGAAGGGAAACTTTTATTATAAAAGTAATCATGATGTGACCATTACCACAAAGCAACAATATTTACCCCCTTTTAAACAGATGATAGCTCGGCGTGAGCAAGAGTTGCGAAATACTAAACCGGTTGATCCGCTTGATGGCAATTATTTAAAACACGTGTATCCAGTGCACACCCATAACCCCGATAAAATGCAAGGCATTATTTTTGAACGTATGGAAAGTATTGGTACTGCTGATATTCTTAGAGTGTTAGAAGGTTATCGCTGGCAAGATGAAGTAACGTTAAAGATTGAAATGAAAGCAAAAAATGGCCTAGGCGAACAATATGATAATTACCCAGCTTAAACCTGAAAAATTAGATAAAATCGTGGTATTAAAAACGCTTGTGTCAATCAAAAAAGGCGACTTTATAGGTTATATCGTCCATAATGACAGCCAACGCCAACGTTTTGACTAGCCTAATGTTGCCTCGTTATCGACGATGAAACGTGCATTAGACAATCAATTACCGCAAATTGCACACATTGAATTACTGACCTACGATGATTTGCCTGCTGTACTATTTTAAGAGATAGTTACAAAACTTACCTACATCTAAATAACGTTAATTAACATCGCTAATAGCCTATAAATACAAATAAAGCTGGTAATCTTATACAATTTATGGTATAAAACGCGCGCTACATTTCACATTATTTTTTCGCAAAAGTAATGATGGATAAAAGCATTAAATTTAATGATTAATTAACGTTATAACACACACATATCATTACACTTTTCCGGGGTGCCTTTTACCTTGTGTAATTAGGTCGGTTAAAGCGGATATGTGGAGGCATAACCCCAACGTCAAAATGAGGAAATCATGACTACAGTATCAATGCGCGATATGTTACAAGCGGGTGTACACTTTGGACACCAAACTCGTTATTGGAACCCAAAAATGAAACCATTTATTTTTGGTGCACGCAATAAAGTTCATATTATCAATCTTGAAAAAACAGTACCACTGTTCAACGAAGCATTAGCTGAATTAAACAAGATTGCCGCTCGTAAAGGTAAAATTTTATTTGTTGGTACAAAGCGTGCAGCTAGCGAAGCGATTAAACAAGCGGCTGAAAGCTGTGGACAATACTACGTTAATCACCGTTGGTTAGGTGGTATGTTGACTAACTGGAAAACAGTACGTCAATCAATTAAACGTCTAAAAGATTTAGAAACACAAGCTAGTGATGGTACATTCGATAAATTAACCAAAAAAGAAGCACTAATGCGTGCTCGTGAAATGGCTAAATTAGAAAATAGCTTGGGCGGAATTAAAAATATGGGTGGCTTACCCGATGTGATCTTTGTGATTGGTGCAGACCACGAACATATCGCAATCAAAGAAGCTAACAATTTAGGTATTCCAGTCATTGCTATTGTTGATACAAACTCAGATCCTGATGGTATTGATTACGTTGTTCCAGGTAATGATGATGCAATTCGTGCAATTCAATTATATGCAAATGCAGTTGCTGAAGCAGTACGTTCTGGTCGTGAGCAAAACCAATCTCCAGTATCTGAAGAAAGCTTCGTAGAAGAAGCTCCAGCAGCAGAGTAATAAACTCAAATATTTTCAGGGTTGATATTGAGTAATATCGACCCATTCTAATGAAAATCATCACAATGGTTAAATAGAGGATTAAAAAATGGCTGAAGTTACCGCTTCTATGGTAAAAGAACTGCGCGAAAGAACTGGCGCAGGTATGATGGAATGTAAAAAAGCATTAGTTGAAGCTAATGGTGATATAGAACTTGCAATTGACAACATGCGTAAATCAGGTCAAGCAAAAGCTGCTAAAAAAGCGGGTCGTGTTGCGGCTGAAGGTGTTATTATTTCTAAAATCTCTGCAGATAAAAAATTTGGTATTATCTTAGAAGTAAACTGCGAAACAGACTTTGTTGCGAAAGATGCAGGCTTCTTAGCATTTAGTGATAAAGTTGCTGAAGCTGCATTAACTGAACGCACTAGCGATATCGCAGCATTACAAGCTAAATTTGAAGAAGAGCGCACAGCTTTAGTTGCTAAAATTGGTGAAAACATCGGTATCCGTCGCGTTGCTCAAATCGCTGGTGATGTTGTGGGTAGTTACCAACACGGTGCGCGTATTGGTGTATTAGTTGCAGCTAATGGCGCTGATGATGAATTAGTTAAACATATTGCAATGCACATTGCTGCAAGCAAACCAGAATATGTTGATCCAAGCGATGTTCCAGCTGATGTGGTTGAACATGAACGTAACATTCAAATCGATATCGCAATGCAATCAGGCAAACCACGTGAAATCGCTGAAAAAATGGTTGAAGGCCGTATGCGTAAATTCACAGGTGAAGTATCACTAACTGGACAACCATTTGTTATGGATCCTGCAAAAACAGTTGGCGACTTATTAAAAGAGAAAAAAGCAGCAGTTGCTTCATTCATCCGTTTTGAAGTGGGTGAAGGTATTGAAAAAGTCGAAGTTGACTTTGCTGCAGAAGTTGCTGCAATATCGAAACAATCTTAATCGTTTCAAAAAAAACCGCCGTTAAGGCGGTTTTGTTTATCTACAAAATATTTTAAAATTACTATAGGCTAATTTTTTAGCTTATTGAGTAATAAAACAACGAAATAGTGAGACTTCAATATGGTGACCCCTTTCTATAAACGTATTCTTCTTAAACTCAGTGGCGAAGCACTACAAGGTGACGAAGGTTTTGGTATTGATGCAACCGTTCTAGATCGCATGGCGCAAGAAATCAAAGAACTAATTGAAATGAATGTTCAAGTTGCTGTTGTTATTGGGGGTGGTAATCTATTTCGGGGTGCAGGGCTTGCTAAAGCAGGGATGAACCGTGTTGTTGGTGATCATATGGGGATGCTAGCAACTGTAATGAATGGTCTTGCGATGCGAGATGCGTTGCACCGAATTGAAGTTAATGCCCGTTTAATGTCAGCCATTCCATTAAATGGTGTATGTGATGATTATCGCTGGACCGAAGCAATTAGCTTGCTCCGTCATGGTAAAGTGGTTATCTTATCTGCTGGTACAGGCAATCCCTTTTTCACCACCGATTCAGCAGCTTGTTTACGTGGTATTGAAATTGAAGCTGATGTTGTTTTAAAAGCCACCAAAGTTGATGGTGTTTATTCAGCCGATCCTGTTAAAGATCCAACAGCAACACTTTATAAAACATTAAATTATGATAAAGTGCTTGATGATGAACTTAAAGTGATGGATTTAGCTGCATTCACATTAGCAAGAGATCATAATCTACCCATTTGTGTCTTTAATATGAATAAACCTGGTGCATTGCGTCGTGTTATTTTAGGTGAACAAGAAGGGACATTAATTAATAACAAAGCAACAGTAACCAGTTAATTATCTTTATTTTAAATAAGGCTTTTATTATGTTAAACGAGATTCAAAAAGAAGCGCAAACGCGCATGGAAAAAAGCATTGATGCGTTTCAAAATCATATTTCTAAAGTTCGAACAGGTCGTGCATCACCAAGCTTATTAGATGGTATTATGGTTGAATATTACGGCAGCCCAACGCCACTTCGTCAACTAGCTAACATTGTTGCTGAAGATGCAAGAACGCTAGCTATCACAGTATTTGATAAATCATTAACTCCTGCTATTGAAAAAGCAATTTTAACGTCTGATTTAGGGTTAAACCCAGCATCAGCAGGTACCGTTATTCGTGTACCATTGCCACCATTAACAGAAGAACGCCGTCGTGATTTAACTAAAATTGTTCGTAACGAAGCGGAACAAGGTCGAGTATCTATCCGTAATATTCGCCGTGATGCCAACGATCAAATAAAAGCGTTACTAAAAGATAAAGAAATTTCAGAAGATGATGAGCGTAAAGCACAAGATTTAATCCAAAAAGCGACAGATGCCGCAATTAAAAAATTAGATGCAGTGCTTGCCGATAAAGAAAAAGAGTTAATGGAATTCTAATTCTTCTATTTTTTCCCTTTCCTTTCAAATGCTCTGTTTTATACAGCAGAGCGTTTTTCCCTTGAAAAACTAATTTTTATACTGAAATCTATTTTAGGATGGAAAATGCCAATATAAGTAATCTAAATTCAAATAATTCTAATTTTTTAATACATTTGTTTGATGCATATTTATGGAATGGTAATTTTGAGGGAATTAATAAAGTATATCAAGAACTTGATAAATTAAATAAAAAAGATGTTATGTCCGAGTTATCTCAACGCCTTGATTCATTGCGTCAATTTCAAAGTAATAACTATAACTTCCTTTAAAAACCACCCAACCGCTACCCCCATAAAAAACGTCACTCCCCAAAAAAGCCAAAGCAACCCACACTTACCCCCTAACAATTCTTTACAAATTTTTAACAAAAAAGGTAGCGAATTATTACTCAGACGGTTATAATTTAATCGCTTTCAAAGCAAGGGAGTGCTCATTAGTCGAGCAGTCAATTATAAAAAATTCAAATAAAACAAAAAATTACTTGACAGGATGATCGAAATGCGTTACCATTTATGGCATCTGGCATCTGGCATCTGGCCTGCCAAACCTATGCTCAAAATCTTTTTCAATTTCACCGTAGTCTAAAACAGACACAGTTCTTATTTTCATCAGCGAGGTCATTTCGCGTAGCGAAATCGGAGACGTTATCGGAGACGTTATCGGCAGGGTTATCGCCGGGGTCGAGGCGTTTACCTCTTCTATCTAAATTTTCAGGTTTACCAAGCTTATCAGGTTTATCAGGTTTACTTAGATTATTTAGATTTTCTAAATCGGCGTTGTTCTTCGTGCTGTTGCTCTTGTTGTCGTATACACAGGGTTCTGTGGCATTAACGGCTTATACATCAAGATATATCGAGGGTAGTGCGCCATATTTAACATTCGACAATGGTCGAACAAGGGCCACATCAACGGATAAATTGTTGTCAATTCGGTTGCAGGATGGTCAGGTAATCACGCCATCTAGTAATACATCAAGTGCAACAAATCCAATCAGTTTGCCGTACGTTGGGAGTAATTTAAGTCATATAGATATGATAGTCCCATCATCAACGAATTCAGTGAGTTTAAGTGATTTAGTCACTCGATATAATTATTGGCGAGATGATGATGGGGATGAGCCGGCTGTAAATGGTGTATCGGGGAGTATATCGGTATCATTTACGGATAATAATGGGAATACAGTAAGTCGTAACGATGTATTAGATAAATGTAAGGCTCCTTATAGGGTCACTTTAAGTAGTACAGGGGGGTATTTACAGACACAGTACGGTGTTCCTAATAGAACCAGTTTTAGCGGTCAAAGGGTGACATACTATATCAATCCGTATGGTGTTACTGGTCCTGTTGTTTGTTACTTTGTGAGTCACGCGAGGCCAAATCTTAATTATGGCACAGGCAATTACGCCGGCCCAGCTAGCATATGGAATCCTAATAAGGGTTTTTTAACTCAGTCTAACGATTCTGCATCTTACGGCCAAAATTTTCCAACTACAGGTTCAGATGGATTGTATTTTGATTTGCTCATAGATGGAGCCGATGCAGGTCAGTTGACATGGTCTCCTGTTACTCGTGGTGGAATAACAGCTACGGTGACAAATGTTACACCTAGTGATAGTTGGATTCCTAGTGTTGATAGGGGAAAAGTTGTCGCACGAGTTAAGTTAAGCGGTCCTAGGGCTAGTGATACTCAGATAAGTTCAAGTAGTCCTAGTCGGCTTACTCCGTTGCCCTCTTTGCCACAGACGTTTGAGTTGGTCGGTAGAGATAGTCGTGGTAATGAGGTGAGGTATGGGTTTGTGTTAAAGCAGTGGTTCGTCAATCGGGGTAATAAAACTGCTTCTCAGTCTAGTCAAATATCTTGGTGTCGTGGTTTGGGTTATCGTGCGCCACAGGTTAAGGATTTAACCAATGCAGTCAGAACAGATAGTCCTTCTATTTCTGGCGCCTTGCCTCATTCATCTGTTAATCGTTATATGCGTCACATAGGTGCAGGATTTTTCACGGAGTGGGGCTACATGGACGGCTACGCTGATGCGGGCTTCGTCGACAGCTACTACTGGACGAGCGGCGCTTCAGGTAGCTATGGGTTCGATATCTACTCGTCCAACGGCTCTGTCTACAGCAGCAGTGCTTCCATCAGCTGGGATGCTGTTTGTACCGCACCTTAGTTTTTAGCGTTTATTCCTTAATCCTTGGGCCGCGGGGGCGGTTATGGAGCCTGAGAGGACAATCTAACAAAGAA
>NZ_WTFC01000019.1:0-46159 GCF_009795795.1 Gilliamella sp. Pas-s95
AAGAAAACGGCATAAGTTTAAAAGCCCTGCCTCCTTTTATTCAAAGGAGCTAAGAAAAATTGCACTTCATGGTGTAATCTAGGAAGCTAAAAATAAAAACTTCAATAAAATCAATACCTTTCCTGACCGTTTTTTATTGGTAATAAATCATATTAAGTTGTTATATCTAAAAATACTTATATCAATGCCGATAAACCCACATTGATACAGTATTTATATTTTTGTGTTTATTAAGCCTTTTTAACAAAGCAGGCTTTTAGCATAATTTTCATGCCGTCAACTTTACAATCGATTTCGTGATCGCCTTCGACTAAACGGATACCTTTAGCTTTGGCGCCTTTTTTTAGGACAGTTGATGAGCCTTTTAATTTAAGATCTTTGATCAAAATAATATCATCACCATCAGTCAGTAAATTACCGTTACTGTCTTTAACTTGTAATCCAGCCTCAGAAGTAGCAACTTCGTTTGGATCCCATTCATGTGCACATTCAGGACAAACATAAAAGGTGCCATCGTGATAAGTATGTTCTGATTGGCAAGCAGGGCAATTAGGTATAGATTCCATGGGTTATTATTCTTCCAAATTAAATAAAATGGCGCTTACTATAGCAAAAAATGCTATTAAGTCATAGCACTCACCATTAAGTTTCCATTAAACGTTTTTATATACAACCTACACACTAGCATCAAACCCTAAATAAAACTACGCTAGCTTATTTTCAAACATTACATTTAATCAACAGAACTTATTTAATTACCACTATTTAAAGAGCACAAAAATCAGTCAGAAAAGGTATTGATTTTATTGAAGTTTTTATGTGGTGGTTTTTAGCTAAAAATCATCACCCAAAACCCTTCCCCAAAGCACACACACATAAGCTGACTCAAGCTTTAACAAAACTTTACAATTTTTTAACAAAAAAGGTGGCGCATTATTACTCACACGGTTATAATTTAATCGCTTTCAAAGCAAGGGAATGCTCGTTAGTCGAGCAGTTAGTTATAAAAAATATAAATAAAACAAAAATTTACTTGACAGGATGATCGAAATGCGTTACCATTTATGGCATCTGGCATCTGGCATCTGGCCTGCCAAACCTATGCTCAAAATCTTTTTCAATTTCACCGTAGTTTAAAACAGACACAGTTCTTATTTTCATCACCGAGGTCATTTCGCGTAGCGAAATGGACGCCGTCATCGAGGTCTTTACTGGCGATGTCTTCGGCGGGTACTTCGACAACATCCTTGGAAACATCGTCGGAAACCGCTTTGGTCAGGTCATCGGCCGCATGTTCGGCAAAATTATCGTCGATATCCAAGTGGTTATTAGGGCCGTCATTACTATTCAAACCTTCATTATGGTTTAGACCTTCATTGTTATTTAAATCGGCATTGTTCTTCGCGCTGTTGCTCTTGTTGTCGTATTCACAGGGCTCTGTGGCATTAACGGCCCAGACATCAAGAGCAATTGAAGGTAGTGCGCCATATTTAACATTTGATGGGGGACAGACAAAGGCAACCAATACAGACACCTTCTTGGCAATTGAGTTGCCAGATGGAAGACGTATTACGCAGTCAGCTAACACATCAAGTGCTACTAATCCGATAAGGTTACCTAGTGGTAATTATACATTTAATGATATACACACGGTGGTTCCCGCATCGGTCCCATTGGTAAATGGTGAGTATGCAATAGATATAAATAATTTGGTTAGCCAAGGGAAGTGGGGAGATGATGATGGGGATGGACAGGGTGCTAATGGAGTAACAGCATCAGGGCGTATAGATTTAACAATAAAGGATAAAGATGGCAGAACTGTTAGTCGTAATGATACATTAAGTCTATGTAAAGCGCCTTATAGGGTAACCTTAAGTAGTACATGGGGAAGTTTAACTACACGGTACGGTGTTCCTAATAGAACCAGTTTTAGTGAAGCTACGGTGGATTATTATATTAATCCGTATAATGGTCCTCGTGTTTGTTACGCAAGTCCGAATTGGTTCAATTCTAGTAAGATTTTTTCTGTTCAGTCTACAAATCCATCATCTTACGACCGAAATTTTCCTACAAAGGGTGCAGATGGGTTGTATTTTGATTTGGACATAGATGGAATCGATGCAAGTCAGTTGAGTTGGACAGTTAATACAAGTGGTCGTCTAGGGGCAACGGTGAGTTGGACAAGGCCGCGTTCTGGTACATTCACAGACCCAGCTGGAAATACTATCCGAGCCGATGAATGGATTAGAGATAAATCTAGTTATGTAACACGGGTAACGTTAAGAGGTCCTAGGGCTGATAGTGCTCAGATAAATTCAAATAATCCTAGTCCTCTAGATGTACCCTCTTTGCCACAGACATTTGAGTTGGTCGGTAGGGATAGTTATGGTAATGAGGTTCGTTATGGATTTGTGTTGAGGCAGTGGTTCGTGCATCGGAGTAATAAAAGGGACATTCAGTCTAACCAAAAATCTTGGTGTAGTCGTTTGGGTTATCGTCTTGCTGGGGTAGCTAGTTTAACTAACGCGAGGTGTGGTGATAGGTCTTTCCCATGTATTGGCGTAAATGGCGCCGGGCCTCAATCATTTGGTAATTATCACTCGCGTCTCGTGGCTACTGGGCTTCTCACGGAATGGGGCAACATGAGCAGCTACGCTGATGCGGGCTTCGTCCTCCGCGCCGGCTACTGGGCAGACAACGTAATAAATTACAAAGGCTTCACTGTCAACTCGCTCGACGGCAGAGTTGTCCTCCGCTACTTCAGCGACGGCGGCAGTTCCAACTATAATTACGCTGTTTGCACCGTACCTTAGTTTTTAGCGTTTAGTCCTTAATCCTTAGGCCGCGGGGGCGGTTATGGTGCCTGAGAGGACAATCTAACAAAGAATAACGCCCCCGCGTAAGTTGGGGCATTTCCCTTAGGGTTGCGCTGTTGCGGTTTAAATTCGTGGTCTATTTATAGTACGGCAAGGTTTCGGACGTTTTGACCTTTGGTGAACAAAATAGCTACAGTGACCACGTCCGAGCAAAGGGAATTAAAGCGAATTCCCTTTGCAATCCCACGCTTTGGCTACAGAATGTGGCCTACGGCTACGCTACTCGTACCATCCTGATACTCGCCTCTACGAGGCCATCTTCGCTGTGCTCAGATGTTCAAATTTGTTCCTACAAATTTGTCCGACGCCGGCGCTCGGTCTTAACGCACCGTTTGTGGACGCGCTCCCGGCGCACCACAAACTCGCCAAACGTCCTGTTTGGCGTGCTAACTTCGCTCTGTTGTCGGCACATTCTGACGCCGGAATAGGACAAATAACATAATCATTGTTTTTGGGATAGGTTATTGTGTTTTTATAAGGCGGTTTTTGTAAAAACGCCCCGCCAAAACTATTTTACCTATCAATTCCCTTATACTCTGGCAATAAAGTAGCAAAACCTTTATACTATGCGGTAATATTTAGTATCTCTAAATCAGTCTTACTAAATCAACCCGTTCTTTAACATCATCAATTGGAAGAAAATTATGCATCCGATGCTTAATATTGCTATTCGCGCTGCTCGTAAAGCAGGCAATGTGGCCATTAAGGCTTATGAAAACCCTAGTTCAATCGAGATCGAAGCCAAAGGCGCTAATGATTTTGCCACTAATGTGGACCGTGCGGCCGAGGCTTTAATTGTTGAAACAATCAAAAAAGCTCATCCTGACCACACTATTATTGCCGAAGAAAGTGGCCTTGTTAAAGGTAATGATGCCGATACACAATGGATAATCGACCCAATTGATGGTACGACCAATTTTATCAAAAATATCCCTCATTTTGCTGTGTCAATCGCGGCGCGAGTTAAAGGTAAAACCGAAATTGCCGTGGTTTATAACCCAATGAGTAATGAGCTGTTTACGGCTGCTCGTGGTAAAGGTGCTCAACTTAATGGTTACCGTATTCGTGTGAGTAATGCCAAAGATTTAGAAGGTAGCGTACTAGCAACAGCTTTCCCATTTAAAGCTAAACAGTACAGCGACAGCTATTTTGCCGTTTTGCAAAAGTTGTTTGTTAAGTGTGGTGATTTTCGTCGCGCAGGCTCGGCCGCTTTAGATTTGGCTTATGTTGCCGCAGGTCGTTTAGATGGCTTTTTTGAAATTGGCTTAAAACCATGGGATATCGCTGCTGGTGAGCTGATTTTGCGCGAGGCTGGTGGAGTTATTACCGATTTTGCTGGTGGTAATAATTATCTGGTTTCGGGCAATGTTGTGGCTGGTAATCCTAGAATTGTAAAAGATTTATTGGTTTCTACCCAAAACGATTGGCCAGAAAAATTACGTAACTAATTTCCTTTCCTTTTTCACAGGGTTATTTAAGCCCTGTGATCACCGCTTTATTTTTGTGCATAACCTTTAATATTCAGTATATACTAACTTTAAACTCGATAAACCATATAAGGTATATATCATGAAAACGGTCCAATATCATTTTATTGTTGAAGATATGAGCTGCGCATCTTGTGTTGGGCGCGTTGAAAAAGCACTCAAAAAAGTCGATGGTGTGATTGATGTTAGCGTTAATCTGGCGACTGAAAAAGCAACCATTGATGCTGATGCTCATGTAAAGCTCGAAACATTGATGTCTGCGGTTGATCAAGCGGGTTATCATGCGGTTAAAATCACTGAGTCAGCAGGTGATCAACAAAAATCGAACAAACAATTACCTCACTGGACTATTGTCACTGCTGTAATACTGGCTATGCCTTTTGTGCTGCCTATGCTATTAGCGCCGTTTGGGATAAATTGGATGATGCCTGCTTGGTTGCAATGGGGAATTGCATCGGTTGTACAATTTGGCTTGGGGGCTAAATTTTATCGAAGTGGCTTTAGTGCGGTTAAAGCAGGGGCTGGCAATATGGATTTATTGGTTGCCATCGGCACAAGTGCTGCGTATGGATTATCGGTTTATCAGCTAATGACTGGCAATAGTGAACATCTTTATTTTGAATCGTCAGTTATTATTATTACCTTAATCTTGATCGGTAAATGGCTAGAATCAAGCGCTAAACATCAAACCACCCAAGCAATTGCAGCGCTTTCTTCGCTACGGCCTGATGTTGCGTTAGTCAAGCAAGGTGATCAAGAAGTGAGTTTACCCATTAGCCAAGTGAATGTGGGGGATATTGTTATTGTTAAGCCCGGCGAGCGCATTGCGGTTGATGGTATTGTGATTGAAGGCGCATCAAGTAGCGATGAGTCGATGTTAACCGGTGAGAGCTTTCCTGTAAATAAATCGATTAATGATATGGTGACTGGTGGCACTATTAATGGTGAAGGCTTACTGCTTGTTAAAACCACAGCTATTCAGGCCGATTCTACGTTATCCAAAATCATTGCAATGGTTGAATCGGCTCAGGCCAAGAAAGCGCCGATTCAACGAATTGTTGATCGCATTAGTGCGATTTTTGTGCCGGTGATTTTATTGATTGCACTAGTTACGCTATTGGCTTGGGGAATAATATTGCATGATTGGCAGCAAGCATTACTTTATGCTGTTGCGGTGTTAGTGATTGCTTGCCCATGTGCGTTAGGCTTAGCAACACCAACCGCGATTATGGTGGGGACTGGGGTGGCTGCTCGCCATGGTATTTTAATTAAAGACGCCGAAGCGTTAGAAACGTTGCACAATGTTAATACGGTCGCATTTGATAAAACCGGTACCCTCACCATTGGTAAGCCTGAATTGGTTGAAATGGATATTATAGGCAGTGAGACGCCCGATCAAATATTATCGCTCGCCGCATCATTACAAGCTGGTAGTGAGCATCCACTAGCCAAAGCCATTTTAAGTAAGGCTAAAGAGTATGGTTATGCTCAAAATATTACCTCGGTAGCGGGATCGGGGGTGATGGCAACTGTTGATAATACGCAGTATTATTTAGGTAGCTTGCGATGGATGAAATCATTAAATGCCTATTTTGTTGGTATGGACGATAAGATTAATGAGTTAGCCAGCAAAGGTTACACCATTTCATTTTTAGCCAAACAGCAATTAGAAGGTAATGTGGTGATATTAGCGCTATTTGGTTTTGCTGATGTAATCAAGCCAGAAGCGAAAACCGCCATTGAAGCATTGCACCAGTTAAATGTAAAAAACGTTATGTTAACTGGCGATAACCAGAAAGCGGCGAATTACGTTGGACAGCAGTTAGGCTTGGATAAAGTCATTGCTGAAGTGTTACCGCAAGATAAAGCCAATTATATTTATCAGTTACAAAAAGAAAGTCATGTTGATACCCATCATCGAGTGGCAATGGTGGGGGATGGAATTAATGATGCGCCAGCATTGGCTGCTGCGGATATTGGTATAGCCATGGGCACGGGTACTGATGTGGCTATGCATGCAGCAAGTATTACCCTTATGCGTGGCAATCTGTTTTTAATTGCTGATGCAATCGATATTTCGCGCCGAACCTATAATAAAATCAAACAAAATCTATTTTGGGCATTTTTCTATAATTTGATTGGTATTCCGCTAGCGGCATTCGGTTTTTTAAATCCAATGATAGCTGGTGCCGCTATGGCATTAAGTAGCGTGAGTGTGGTTACTAATGCATTGTTACTTAAACGTTGGAAAGCAAGAGTTTAATTTTGTAGGGTAATAGTTAGAATTTTAATTTTGACACTAAGGCGGCTAATTACCGCCTTAGTTATTTGTGCGTTTGACTGTATAGATAATTAAATTAGGCTAAAACCGATTTGTGTGCCTTTTCCTTGTTCGGTAACAAACACGCCAACCGCGCAAATCAGTTGTTCATTATAGTAAATCAACGGGATTCGTGTACGCATCCACGGTGGAATATTATGTTCTTGCCATAGCTTTTTTATTGATCGTGAACCATGGCGATTGATAATTTGAAATTGTCCTTGAGCATGAAATCGTACAGTGACTTGTTCATCTGCATGGGGTAAACGGCAAGATAAATCAGTTTGATAATTAGCCTGTAATTTACCAATACTATCAGGAAGAATTAAGGGCAAAGCCAAATTCCAATTAAGGATTTGTTGTTCAATATCTTGATATAACGGTAATAAATAGAGTTGATTTTGATAGCGACGAATTTGCCTGTCATGTAGTATGAATTTAGGATTGGCATCTTCTTTTGCTAGGCCAACGGTTTGCCAAATGAGTGCTAATTGTTTTTGGCTTGGCATAGTTATTTGTTGGGATCGTAGCCACATGCGCATTATGGCATTGCGTTTATATTCTGAACACGCCATTAAAGGGGTTAGATTTAGCTGTCCTTGTTGGCTAACCATTTGTTGAAAATCAGCTAATAATAATTCATTAATTAACGCTTCTTGCTGCTGACATAACTCAGCACTGCGTGCCACCATTTGCGAAAAATGTGGCCAGCGTTGATTAAGCGTCGGTAAGACCTTTAAGCGTAAAAAGTTGCGGTCGTAACGATCATCTTGGTTGCTTTCATCTTCTATCCAGTTGAGTTGATGCTGATTAGCATAAGTTTCAATTTGTGCGCGTGAAATGGTTAATAAAGGGCGAAGATGTCGCTGATTTTCCTGTGGCATGGCGGCTAACCCCGCAGGACCACTTCCGCGTTTTAATGCTAAAAGGAACGTTTCACATTGATCATCAAGGTGTTGTGCAGTGCATAAAGTTTCATCATCTGTTAAGTGACGATAGATAGCTTGGTAACGTGCATTTCTGGCTTGTTCTTCGATATTTCCTGCGCTAGGGTCGAGTTTGACTTTTTCAATGATCAGCGGTACTTGCCATGCTTGGCATTGTTTTTGGCAATGGATTGCCCAGTTGTCAGCATTGTTGCTTAAACCATGGTGAATATAAATCGCTCTTAGCTTTAAATCGGGTAACAATTGCTGTTTGAGTGCAACTAGTGCATCAATTAATACGGTTGAATCAACCCCACCACTATAAGCAACCAGTAGTGCTTTGTGGTGTGTGATTTTATGCATAATTGTTTGTTTGATGCTTTCATCAAACATTGTTTGGTGTGGGTTATTCATCTTTTATTTAATTACATCAAGCTTTGTAATGCATTGGCTTTATTTTTATGTAGTTTGATTCTATCTAAACCCGCTGCAAGATCGGCAATTAAATCATCAGGATCTTCAAGACCAATATGTAGTCGAATAAGTGTTCCTGCAAAATCTATCCCAGATACAGGTCTAATGTTTGCGAGTTCTTCGGGTTGATTAGCTAAAATTAATGACTCAAACCCACCCCATGAATAGGCCATTGAGAAGTAAGTTAAATGATCAATAAATTCAGATAATTGTACGTCTGTTAATCGTTCTTTGAGTATAAATGAAAATAAGCCACTTGCGCCCGAAAAGTCACGTTTAAAAAATTCGTGTCCTTTACAACTTTCTAATGCGGGGTGATTGACAGTTGCTACTTTTGGGTGACTGGCCAGCCATTTTGCCACTTTTAAACCGCTTTCGTGATGCTGTTTTAATCTTATTGCTAATGTGCGTAAACCGCGTGCAGCCATATAGGCGGTGTCCGCATCACACATTTGTCCCATTAAGTAAGAACGTTCGCGCAAAGTTTCCCAACAGCGCTCATTAGCCACCGCGGTACCTATCATGGCATCCGAATGACCGATCAGGTATTTGGTACCGGCTTGTATTGAAATATCAATATCATGCTCTAACGCTTTAAATAAAATCCCGGCGCTCCATGTGTTATCTATCATAATGATAATTTCAGGATTAACACTGCGAATAGCTTTCACAATGGCAGGTATGTCTTGAACTTCCATGGTTATTGAACTTGGCGATTCAAGAAACACGACTTTAGTATTTGGCTTAATGTGATTTGTGATATAGCGACCAATTAATGGCGAGAAGTAATCGGTTTGAACACCAAAATCTTTTAAAATGTGCTGGCAAAAATCTTGAGTGGGTTCGTAAACGGCTTCTGATACTAAAATATGATCACCCGTTTTCACAAAAGCCAAAATAGCATTAGTAATAGCTGCTGCACCACATGGATAAAGGTAACAACCGGCACCGCCTTCAATTTCAACCATCGCATCTTGTAGTGCAAAATGAGTCAATGTGCCGCGGCGACCGTAGAATAATGCACCATTAGCACGATTTTTTGTGGCCTCTTTTTTGGCTTCAATAGAATCAAAAACCAGTGATGATGCACGTTGAATAACTGAATTAACCGCACCTTGTGTATAACGCTTTTTACGTCCTGCATGAACTAATTTTGTTGGTAATGACATGATAATTCCTTTTGCAATTTTATAAATTTTTATATTTTTATAACAGTTAGAATAGCATGCTGTTAAAATAGTAAAAAATAATTTTTGTGAATGCTCGCTGACTGATGACACTAATAATTCAACTTGCTAATTTAAATCATACCGAAATTGATTTTTCGTTATTGCCTCCGCAGATTGTTGATGAAGCTGAAAAATTCAATGATGAACGCAAAAAACAGTTTTTAGTGTGTCGCTCAATATTAGCCAATTTGCTTAAGCAGTACTGTCATATTCCAACTTTACCAGCCATGGTCATTGGCGATAATAGTCGCCCTCGTTTTTTAGAACGTCATTTACCCGATTTTAATATTAGCCATAGCCAAGATGCGGTGGCGGTAGCCATTTCATTAACGGGGATGATTGGACTTGATATTGAAGTGGCACGCCCGCGTAAAAATTATATGAATGTGGCTAAAAACTTTTTTGCGGATGATGAATATCAATGGATGCTTAAGCAAGACGATACCTTAGCGGCTTTTTGGCAATTATGGACGTTGAAAGAGTCGGCATTAAAACTATATGCCAAAGGGGTTTGGCAAATAAAATCGGTTAAAGTTGACTTAAACCAGCAGATGATTATAGCCCCTTTTGGGCAAGAATTTTATTATCAATATCGTCAAGTAGGCGATGTTCATCTGTCTGTAAATAGTAATCAACCAATTTCTAAATTGATTTTGTTATCTTAATATAGTGTTTTTCTATTATCTATTAGGCTATTAGGGTAAAATAAATTATTGCTATTTATTAAATTAAATAGATATCTTGGATTATTTTTCTATTGTTTGCGTTTAATTGATATTCCTGTGATAACCAATTGTCAATGGTATCGTAACGTGTTTTAATTGCGTCAAATGAGGCTGTTAAATACTCTTTTTTGGCGGCAAAAATTAGTTTGCGGTTTTCAAACTCCTCAGGAGTAATCTTATGTTGGTATTGGCGTAATAGATTTTCACGATAATCCGACAATAGCTGTTCAGTCAGTAAATAATCTTGCATGATAGCCTCTTCACTCACACCTAAAGCAAACAACGTTAATGCGACGCCAACGCCTGTACGATCTTTACCCACCGCACAATGTTGCACTAATGGTTTACCTTGTGAACTCAATAGGATTGAAGAAAGTTGCTGGTATGCCGGGTTATTAAATGGGAGTAGTTGATAAAGCTTAACCATAAAATCAAATGGTGCATTTTTTTTCAGTGTTTGGCTGTGATTGCTTAAGTCACTTGTTAAACTTGCCGTGACCGTATCGCTCAAAGGATTAGCTGGTACATTAATATATTTTGCGTTATGCCACAGCTTGTCGGGATTTCGGGCAATTTCATCTTGATCACGATAGTCTAAAATATAGTGCAGATTTAACTTATCAGATAAAAAAGTCTGCTCTTCTGGCGTGATCAGTGAGAATGCACCAGAACGGTATAGCCTACCAGAGCGAATGTGACGACCGTCGGTTGTTTTGATTCCACCTAAATCACGAAAATTAATCCCATTTTTTATTGGTACAACGGTTGTCATCAGTTCACCCTTATTTATTCTTAACTTCTCTTGCTATATTAACATGTTTCTGATTAGAATTAAGCCACTGTTTTGGCTTAACTCATAATTAAGGTATTTATTATGTCAATGTTATCTATTTTACTTTCTGATCAATCAGCTCCAACGCAATGGGGAAAGGATGCTCTTCTCAGTTTTTCCGATAATATTATTACTATTCACTATAAATCGGAACATCGCTTAGGTGCAATTCAACGCGCAGGACGAAAGCTAGATAACCAAGGGATAAGTTCAGTTAAATTAAGTGGTGAAAATTGGGATCTTGAAGCTTGTTGGCATTTTTGGTTAGGTTATCGTAATGCCAAAAAAAGCACGAAGGTCAATTGGCCAAAACTGAATACCAAAGATAAACAGGAACTAAAACATCGTTTGGCAATTATTGATTGGTGTCGTGATATTGTTAATGAGCAAGCCGAAACATTAAGTCCTATTGAGTTAGCAACAAAAGCCGCTAAGTTAGTTAGCACTTATTCATCTGATGTGACTTATAAAATTATTTCAGGTGACGTTTTAAAAGAGCACGATTATATGGGGATTTATACGGTAGGTAAGGGGTCAGATAGGCCAGCGGCATTACTTGAGCTTGATTATAATCCCACTCAAGACCCTAACGCACCTATTATTGCTTGTTTAGTCGGCAAAGGAATTACGTTTGATTCGGGAGGGTACAGTTTAAAACCAAGTAGCTTTATGGAGTCAATGCGTTCTGATATGGGGGGGGCGGCACTGGTTACAGGTGCTTTAGCATTGGCTATTGCACGAGGGATAACTCATCGTATTAAACTTTATTTATGTTGCGCAGATAATTTAGTGAGCGGCAATGCCTTTAAACTTGGCGATATTATTCGTTATCGTAATGGCAAAACGGTTGAAGTTGATAATACCGATGCCGAAGGACGCCTTGTTTTAGCTGATGGTTTGATTTGTGCCGATAATGACAAACCCCATTATATTATTGACTGCGCAACGCTCACGGGTGCTGCTAAAATTGCAGTGGGGAACGATTACCAATCCTTGCTCTCATTCGATGATAACTTTGCTCACCAATTGCTAGCGAGTAGCGATCTGGAACATGAAGCTTTTTGGCGATTACCATTGGCTGAATTTCATCGCACTCAGTTTCCATCATCATTTGCAGATATGGCAAATTCAGGTTTACCTAATACCGCTGGTGCCAGTACCGCTGCGGCTTTCTTATCACATTTTATTAAAAACTATCAACAAAACTGGTTACATATTGATTGCTCTGCAACATTCCGCAAAAGTGCGACCGCTTTATGGGCAACGGGTGCAACAGGCGTTGGGGTTAGAACAATTGCTAATTTACTTAGCAAACTTAAATAAGACCGAAAAAAAACCACTTGAAAAAGTGGTTTTTTTTATTTCGATATTATCAATTAGTTAATTACTTTCAATAACAGTCGCTTTTTTAATGTAAATCGGCTCAACGGGTACATTTTTATGTGGTCCGACGCGTTTAGTTTGCACATTAACAATTTTGTCAACGACTTCCATTCCTTTAATCACTTTACCAAACACAGCATAACCATATTGTTCTGGAGATTGGTAATTAAGAAAGTCATTGTTAACGACATTGATAAAAAATTGGCTAGTAGCACTGTTTACTTCACTGGTTCTTGCCATTGCAATAGTGCCACGATCATTTTTTAAGCCGTTATCTGCTTCATTTTTGATAGGTGGGTTATTGTCTTTGAATTGTAGTTGATCATCAGCGCCACCACCTTGAATCATAAATCCAGGAATGACTCGATGGAAAGTTAAATTCTCATAAAATCCACTATTAACGTAATCAAGAAAGTTTTTAGTGGTAATTGGGGCATGTTCGCTATCTAGTTCAATTTCAATATCGCCCATGCTAGTTTGTAATAACACCTTAGTGTCTGCTAACGCAACAGTAGAAAGCAAAGTTAGTAATATTGTAATAAATAATAGTTTGATTTTTTTCATATATTAATTCCTTGAATCTAGGCGTGGGGCTGATTATACCGAATATTTAATTATTTTGAATAATTATTATGAAAAATCTGATAATTTTTTGTGTTGTAGATCGTAGAAGTATTTAATTGTATGCAGTTACAAGATTAGTTTGTCTATTATATTTTTGTTTCTTGATAAGAAAAACAAAAGTCAGTGGTTTATAAAAAAATGGTTTTTATGACTTCAGTTTTTATATTTAAACGTCATATAACCTGAAATTATTTTTACAAACAAGTATGTGATACTATGCGATGCATTTTATGTGATATGCCTTTATCTTTGCCTCATCATGGTATTTGTAGTCAATGTGTTAAAAATCTACCTAAATTTAATAAGGTCTGTCATCAGTGCTGTTTGCCGCATTCTTTATCGACTGATATATGTTATCGTTGCCGTGTAAAAAAACCGTACTGGGATGAGCTTATTGCTGTTTCTGAATATATTAATCCTCTGAAAAAGTTGATTCATCATTTAAAATTTTATAACAAAATTGAACTAAATACGGCATTAGCAAGATTAATGTTTTTAGCTTGGTATCAACGGCGAGAAATTGATGCTTTAATTAAACCTGATTTGGTCACTTGTGTGCCGTTACATCATATTCGTTATTGGTCACGTGGTTTTAATCAATCTGAGTTATTAGCTAAGCCTATTGCTAGATGGTTAGATTGTGACTTTTATCCTCATTTGTTGTCTCGAAAGAAAAGTGGGTTAGACCAAAAAAATCTGACTCTTACTGAACGAATCACTAATGTCGAAACGCTTTTTATGTGCCACCAAGATCTTTCAAATAAATCGGTCATGCTTATTGATGATATCGTTACAACGGGTAATACAATTAATGTCATTAGTCAGCAACTAAAAAAATGTGGTGCAATACGTGTTTATGTCCTTTGTTTATGTCGTACAGTATTGTAAAATCCTAAACACCCTCTATAATAACCAAGAAAGTTAGTCAACTATTATTATAAATGATGTTAGGTCTGTTTATTGCCTAATTACATTGAAGTGAGGGGTTATGTCTATTATCACTATTTCTGAATCAGCTCAACAGCACTTTAAAAAATTGCTTGCTAATCAACCCGATGGAACTCAAATTCGGGTATTTGTTATTAACCCCGGTACGCCAAGCGCAGAATGTGGTGTTTCGTATTGTCCGGCTGATACAGTAGAAGATGGCGATATAGAAGAAAAACATGCTGATTTTTCAGTTTATATCGATGAAATTAGTGCGCCATTTTTAGAAGAGACCGTTATCGATTATGTGACGGATGAATTAGGTTCGCAATTAACATTAAAAGCACCAAATTCAAAAATGAAAAAAGTGGCAGATGATGCACCACTCATTGAGCGTGTTAATTATGCAATTCAAGCACAGGTTAACCCACAATTAGCTAGCCATGGTGGGCATGTGAGTTTAGTTGAGTTGACCGAAGATAATTATGTTATATTACAATTTGGTGGTGGTTGTAATGGTTGTTCAATGGTCGATTATACTTTGAAAGAAGGTATTGAAAAACAATTAATGGCAGAGTTTCCTGAACTGGCTGGTGTAAAAGATATCACTGAACATCAAGCAGGAGCGCATTCTTTTTGTTAGAAATAGCTAGAATTTTTATTTAAACCTTGCTTATTACTAAGATTAAGTCATAATCGATAGATGTTTGCCATTTGATATTGTGATGGAGTTTTATGAATCAAGTTAGTATTATTTCAGATCTTATCGTTTGGATTGAAAAAAATTTGGAACAGCCATTATCTATTGATCATGTTGCACAAAAATCAGGCTATTCTAAGTGGCATTTACAACGTATGTTTAAAGATGTAACCGGTCAAGTTCTTGGTACTTATATTCGCCATCGTCGTTTAACTTATGCCGCACTTGCTTTGCGTATGACAAGTAAGCCTATTTTAGATATTGCGATGCAATATCGTTTTGATTCCCAACAAACTTTTACCCGATCTTTTAAAAAACAATTTAATGAAACTCCAGCAAGTTACCGTCGGGGGGAATTTTGGGATCCTACAGGGTTAACACCGGCTATTGAACTTAATAAAAACCGGCTTTCATTGCCCGAGCCAAAGTTTGTGAATATGCCTCAAAAAACTTTTTGGGGTATTACCTTTAAGAATAACTGCAATTTGAGTCAATTATTGGATGAAGAAAATAAACTAAGATCGCAATTCTTTTATAATTATATATCTCGTTGTGGTCATACATGTGAAACCCTACCAGACAAAATTTATGCTTTTAGCAGGATATTAAAAAGCAAAGATAATGCCAATGAACAAGAGCTTCTTTATACCATCGCTTTAGATCATAATAATAATCTTGAAAATATTGAACAGGTTGTGAGTGAAGGGGGATTGTATCTTTGTTTTAAATATATTGGCTCTCCTGATGAGTTTTGTGATTTTATTTCGCAAGTGCATTTAGCCGCTATGCCAGCTTTAAAAGTACGTTTACGTAGCTCTAGTTGTGTAATTGAAATTCATCATAACCATCATGATGGTACCGCTGAGTCGGTTAAGGATATCACACATATGGAGTGCGATTATTGTGTGCCGGTTGTGGCTGAAAATGATGTCAATATCCAATCAAATTCATCGTTATAACGAAATATACCAACTTGTTGATAGATATTGACTGGTTTATTTAATTTTATGATTTTAATAAAATATTTTCTAACCATTTTTTGAATTCAGGCGTCGCTTCTTTAAGGCTATTAGATCCTCTAGTGACTGTTGCAATACCAATTTTCAATTGTTCTTTAAGTTGTCGCTGATTGATTGAACCATCAAGTAGTGAATGTACAATTTTAACACGAGTAATTAAAGCATCGCGCTCATCAGCGGTCATTAATAATTTCAATATGTCAAGTGAATAGCCATCGTTAAATGCTTGGTGTAATATTTCAACTGTTTGTTTCCATTCGTTAGTTTTCATTAGAATCACCATTAATATTGTTTATTAAATTCATTTGAATTAAGAATACTGACATTTTTTTGCCCTAAAATTATTTGATAAATATAGTCATATACCAATACATTTTTGACATAATTACGCGTTTCAGTAAACGGTATACTATCAATAAATGCGATAGCATCAAGTTTTCCGTCACTCGCTTTTAACCAGCGTTTAACGTTATTTGGACCTGCATTATAAGCTGCTGAAGATAATATACGATTATTATCGTTTTGCAGATACACAGTGTTTAGATAGGAAGTACCTAGCTGTATATTCGTTTGAGGGTCAAACAATTGTGCAGATGAAACATAAGTGACTGAATTGACTTTTTTTGCTGTTTCTTTAGCTGTAGCCGGCATTAATTGCATTAATCCTCGAGCACCTGCAGGTGATTTGACGGTAGTATCAAGTGCACTTTCTTGACGAGAAATAGCTAAAGCATAGGATAATGCGATCGCTTTATCTTTTAATGCGTTGTTATATAAGTCTTTGTACATAACTGGTAAACGTTCAGTCCAATTATTCCAAAGCTTGCCAACAATGGTTGCTTGAATACTAAGATTACCCCAGCCTTTTTGTAAGGCATATTGAGCTAATGCTAAATATTCATTTTTATTGGTTTGCTTATTTAACATATATCGCCATTCGTTGCTTGATTCTGACACCATACCAAAATAATATAACTCGTTAATTCTTTTTATATAGGGTTGATTATCATATTTAGACTTTAGTGTTGATATTTCAGATGGTGTAACCGTTTTAGATTGGTTATTGAGCGAATAAGGTTGATTAAGTGTTTGTGCACTTATCATGCCATAAAACCCACGTTTGGCTGTCAGTGTTTGTAAAATGTTGTTAGCTTCTTGTTTTTGATTATTATTTAGCAATACTCGGGCTTGCCAATATTGCCATTCTTCTTTTAATTGATCTTCTGGCGATAATTGTGCTATCCAATAAGCAATGTCAGTAAAGTTATAGTTATCGATAGCAAGGCGGATACGCTTTTCGACTAATGTTGTATCATGATATTTGGCAATATAGTTATCACGCCATTTAATTTGTTCATCAGTTGCAGAATCATTAAAGTAACTGTTAGCCAAACTTTTTTGTAATGTAACTTGCTCCACTTCATTTAAAGCCTGCTGCTTAACCAATTTTGGCAATAGTGATGCAGCTAAATTCATATCTGCTTTTACTGAGCGAGGAAATAATGCTAAGACAATCTTTTTAGTGAAAGGGCTAGCTTTAATATTTTTTGAAAAACTTTCTAATTTTTTAGGATTATCAAGTACAGCTAGTAAATTACTTTTGATTGTTTTGTAGTTGTCATCAAGTAAGTTAGCTAGATGTTTGGCTAATTTTAAATTATTTGCTTCAATAGCTAGTTCAATACGTGATAGTACTAAATTGGCTGTTAGCTTACCTGCTTGATCCCATGCATCAAGTAATGGATCGCACGCAGAAGGAAGTTCTTTGCTGGTCATCCAAAGTGATTCAATAGCGCTAAAGGCCGCTTCGTTATTTCCTTGCTGTAGTAATGCATATTGATAGCGACAATTAGAGAGTGTGGAGTTATCTTTGGGAAACGAAATGATTGCATTCCAATCTTGACGATTACTTAATTCCGTTAGATAAGATTGTGTTAATGAAGCCGTTAGCGGAAAATCACTGTATTGGTTGACAAAATCACTTACCATTTGTGGTGAAACTAATCTAATATTATTCTGAAAAAACTGCATGGCAGCATAAGGGTATAAAGGATAATCTTTTATGTCCGCGAGCAATGTTTGCTGTTCTTCAAAAGTCAGTGATTGATAAGAATTAAGCCATTTTTGATAATGTTCTCGTAAAGCCTTTTGAGAATCAGCGGCGTAAGTGTTACTGGTAAACAGTAGGCCTATTATTAAAAAATAATGTAAAACTAATTTCATCCTTTAATCCTTATCAGAACTCATTTTATTAGATTAGCATATTAAGCTATGATTCGTCGATGATGAACTACGGCCTAATTCCTACTAAAACACTCAACTAAATACTTGACTAAATTAAAAGGATATATACAATAAGTATTAATAAATATAGGGGAATAATCAATGAAACTGACATCAAAAGGACGATATGCGGTTACGGCAATGCTTGATGTTGCTCTACACGCTGATTCAGGACCGGTATCACTTGCTGATATTTCAGAGCGTCAAGAAATTTCACTTTCTTATCTGGAACAATTGTTTGCTCGATTACGAAAAAATGGTTTGGTTCTAAGTGTCAGAGGTCCTGGCGGTGGTTATATTCTGAGTCGTTCTATGGATCAAATTGCTATTAGTTCAATTGTTAAAGCTGTCGATGAGACAGTCCATGCAACAAAATGTCATGGGCAAGACGGATGCCAAGGCGGTGTTAGGTGTTTAACTCATACACTATGGAATGATTTAAGTGAACGAATTGAGGACTTTTTAACTAGTATTACACTGAGCGAATTGGTCAATAATAAAGAAGTTAAAGCCGTAGCTAATCGACAAAGTAATATACAACACCTTCAAATTAATTAATAAAATACAATATACAATACAGAATTTGTCATTGGGAGTCATTAATGAAACTACCTATTTATATGGATTATGCAGCGACAACCCCTGTAGATCCTAGAGTTGCTGAAAAAATGATGCAATATTTAACGCCAGACGGTATATTTGGTAATCCGGCATCTCGTTCCCACAAATTTGGTTGGCAAGCTGAAGAAGCAGTTGATATTGCACGTAATCAAATAGCTGATCTTATCGGAGCAGATTCTCGCGAAATCGTTTTTACATCAGGTGCAACTGAAGCGGATAATTTAGCAATCAAAGGTGCTGCTCATTTTAATCAAGCCAAAGGTAAGCACATTATTACTTGTAAAACCGAACATAAAGCTGTGCTTGATACTTGTCGCCAACTTGAGCGGGAAGGCTATGAAGTGACTTATTTAGCACCAGAATCTAATGGTATAATCAATCTAGATAAACTTGCAGCAGCAATGCGTAGTGATACAACCGTTGTATCAATTATGCACGTCAATAATGAAACAGGTGTAATACAAGACATCGAAAAAATTGGTGAGATGTGTCGTGAGCGAGGCATTGTTTTTCATGTTGATGCAACACAATCGGTTGGTAAATTACCCATTGATGTGGCTAACTTAAAAGTTGATTTAATGTCATTTTCGGGTCATAAGATTTATGGGCCAAAAGGTATTGGTGGCCTTTATGTAAGACGCAAACCACGTGTGCGCATTGAAGCACAAATGCACGGTGGTGGTCATGAACGTGGGATGCGATCAGGCACTTTACCAGTACACCAAATTGTGGGTATGGGCGAAGCATACCGTATCGCTAAAGAAGAGATGGCAACCGAAATGCCACGCTTATTAGCCTTAAAAAATCGTTTATGGAATGGTTTAAAAGATATCGAAGAAGTCTATCTTAATGGATCTTTAGAGCACAGTGTGCCAAATATCTTAAATGTGAGCTTTGCTTATATTGAAGGTGAATCATTGATGATGGCTTTAAAAGATTTAGCTGTTTCATCTGGCTCAGCTTGCACATCTGCAAGTTTGGAACCCTCTTATGTACTTAGAGCATTAGGTCTTAATGATGAGCTTGCACATAGTTCAATTCGTTTTTCATTTGGGCGATTTAGTACTGAAGAAGAAGTTGATTATGTCATTAAATTAATTAAAGATTCTATAGATAAACTAAGAGATTTATCGCCACTTTGGGAAATGTTTAAAGATGGCGTTGATTTAACAAAAATTAAATGGTCAGCACATTAAAATTAGGAGTAAATTATGGCATATAGTGAAAAAGTTGTTGATCATTATGAAAACCCACGTAATGTTGGTTCATTTGATCAAAATGATCCTAATGTCGGTAGCGGTATGGTTGGCGCGCCAGCGTGTGGGGATGTGATGCGTCTACAAATCAAAGTGAATGATAATGGAATTATTGAAGATGCTAAGTTTAAAACTTATGGTTGTGGTAGTGCAATTGCATCAAGTTCCTTGGTTACAGAATGGATAAAAGGTAAATCATTAGACGAAGCAGGAGCGATCAAAAATACGGATATTGCTAAGGAACTTGCTTTGCCTCCAGTAAAAATTCATTGTTCGATTTTAGCGGAAGATGCAATTAAAGCAGCTATTGAAGACTATAAAACCAAAAAAGGACAACGCTGATGGCAATCACATTGACTAATAGCGCAGCTAATCGTGTCCAAGCTTTCCTTGCCAATCGAGGAAAAGGTGTTGGGTTACGATTAGGTGTTAAAACATCAGGTTGTTCTGGTATGGCGTATGTTTTAGAGTTTGCCGATGTGATTAATGATGATGATAGTGTCTTTGAAGACAAACATGTCAAAGTTATTGTGGACAAAAAGAGCTTAGTTTATATTGATGGTACTGAACTTGATTTTGTTAAAGAAGGATTAAACGAAGGTTTCAAGTTTAATAATCCCAATGTACAACACGAATGTGGTTGTGGTGAAAGCTTTAATGTGTAATTGGACACAATAATTATGGTTAATTACTTTGAGCTATTTAATTTGCCGGTTCAATTACCTGTGAATATCGCTGAGCTAACAAATCATTATCAGCAATTGCAAAGGCAATATCATCCAGATAATTTTGCCGTTGCAACCGATAACGATAAAGTGGCAATTGTTCAAAAATCTGCAACCATTAATGATGGTTACCATACGTTAAAAAATCCAATCAAAGCGGCCGAGTATTTTTTATCTCTACAAGGTTTTGATGTGGCAACTGAACAAAATATTATTCATGATGCCGATTTTTTAATGGAGCAATTCGTTTTACGTGAAAGACTTGATGATATCGAAAGCAAAGGTAATTTTGAGTTATTAGATGATTTTCATGCTGAAATTATTGCGCGTCAAAATACCGTTTATAATGAATTATTACAATTTATTGCTAATCAAGATTGGTCAACTGCACTTAACCAGATCTATAAAATCCGCTATCTTGCTAGGTTGATTGAACAAATCGAAAAGTTACAAGAAAAGCAATTTGATTTATAATTTAAAATAAGTAACGTATCGATAGAGATAGATTAAATGGCATTATTACAGATCAGTGAACCAGGGCAAACTCCACTACCACATCAGCGTCGCCTTGCGGTGGGGATTGATCTTGGCACAACCAATTCATTAGTAGCAACAGTTAGAAGCGGACAAGCAGAGGTATTGCCTGATTTAGAAGGTAATTCACTGTTGCCATCCGTTGTGCATTATGGTGTTGATCATGATGATAACCCCATTATTACGATTGGAAAAAATGCCAAAGACAATGCCGTTAATGATCCGCAAAATACTGTCAGCTCTATTAAGCGATTAATGGGGCGAAGTTTATCTGATATAGATTTATCACATTTTCCTTATAGTTTTTCAAAAACTGAAAATGGTGTTCCTTTATTAAATTTGCCTAATGATCAAGTCAATCCAATACAAGTTTCATCAGAAATTTTGACCGCTTTAGCTGAGCGAGCAAAAGAGAGCTTACAAGGTGAAATTGATGGGGTAGTTATTACCGTGCCAGCCTATTTTGATGATGCACAACGGCAAGCAACAAAAGATGCTGCAAAATTAGCTGGCTTGCATGTACTGCGTTTACTCAATGAGCCGACAGCAGCTGCGATTGCCTATGGTTTAGATTCAGGAAAGGAAGGGGTTATCGCTGTTTATGATTTAGGTGGTGGTACTTTTGATATTTCTATTTTGCGCTTAAATAAAGGTGTGTTTGAAGTTCTAGCAACCAGTGGTGATTCGGCACTTGGTGGTGATGATTTTGATCGGTTACTGGCTGACTATATAAAGAGGGAATTAGGATTAGTTAATAATATAGACCCTTATATTAATCAAAAAATTAGTAACCAAGCGACTGAAATAAAGATTTTACTGAGTCGTCAAGATTCGGTTGTATTGTCGCTTGATAATCAGTCATTGACTATTACCCGCCAGCAATTTCAACAATTAATTGAGCCATTGGTTAAACGTACTTTGGCCGTTTGTCGCCGAGCGTTAAAAGATGCCGAGATTAGTGTAGATGAAGTGGTTGAAGTTGTTATGGTTGGTGGCTCTACTCGTGTGCCATTAGTAAGAGAATCAGTGGGACATTATTTCAAAACGAATCCGTTAACCTCTATTGATCCGGATAAAGTGGTTGCCATTGGTGCAGCTATTCAAGCTGATATTTTGGTTGGAAATAAGCCTGATTCAGAGATGCTATTACTTGATGTAATCCCATTGTCGTTAGGCATTGAAATCATGGGGGAATTGGTTGAAAAAATCATTCCACGTAATAGCACGATCCCGTGTGCAAGGGCTCAAGAATTTACTACTTTTAAAGATGGTCAAACTGCAATGATGATTCATGTTTTACAAGGAGAACGTGAAAGTGTCGCTGACTGCCGATCTTTGGCTCGTTTTACACTGCAAGGTATTCCACCGATGCCGGCCGGTGGCGCGCACATTAGGGTAACTTTTCAAGTTGATGCCGATGGTTTATTAAATGTTACAGCAATGGAAAAATCAACGGGTATTGAAGCGACTATCCAAGTAAAACCTTCATATGGATTAACTGACAATGAAATTGCTGATATGATTCAAGATTCAATCAGTTATGCAGAGCAAGATAAACAGATTCGAATGCTTGCTGAACAAAAAGTTGAGGCAGCTAGAGTGCTTGAAAGCTTACAAAGCGCCTTAGATAAAGATGCTGACTTATTAAATGAAAATGAACTTAGCCAGATTTTAACAGCTAAGCATCAATTACAAGTAGCAAGTGAATCAGATGATAGTTACGCAATTGAAAAGCAAATAAAAATTGTTGATAACGTAACACAAGATTTTGCTGCTAAGCGAATGGATAGGTCAATACGTCATGCTTTAACTGGTCATAGAGTTGATGAGATTTAACTAACGAGATTATTATGCCAAAAATTACTTTTTTACCGAATGCCGATCTTTGCCCAGATGGAAAAACTGTTGAGGCACAAGAAGGCGAATCTATTTTAGAAGTGGCATTGCGCAATGATATTGAAATTGAGCATGCATGTGAAATGTCATGTGCTTGTTCTACATGTCACTGTATTGTTCGCAAGGGGTTCGATTCTTTAGACGAAAGTGATGAGCAAGAAGACGACATGTTAGACAAAGCTTGGGGGGTTGAACCACATAGCCGTTTAAGTTGTCAAGCTCGAGTTACGAATCAAGATCTAGAGGTCGAGATCCCGAGATATAGCCTTAATCACGCCAAAGAAGATCATTAACTCGTTATCATGATGACGAATGATTACCTCACTATATAAAATAAATATTAAATCTGGTTAGATGATTGAAATCTGATGTCGGTAAATCACTAACCAGAAAAATCGCTTTATTTTTAAACCCAAATATCTGTATTTATTTCTTGCCGTTAGTTAACTAAAGGAGTATAATCCATCCACTTTGTTTATTGCCTTTATATAAGCAAATGATGAAAAGATATAATCGTTATGTAGAAAATAGCTAATTATATCAACAATACTCCCGATTTGGGGGTTACGAAAAAGAACGGATTACACTCTCCTGTCAATCGAAACAGAGCAAGAGGAGTAGTCTTTTGTTATAACTTTTAAATAATGGAGCTCTGGTCTCATGTCGAACCAAAGAATCCGTATCCGGTTAAAAGCGTTTGATCATCGTTTGATTGATCAATCAACTGCTGAAATTGTAGAAACTGCGAAGCGCACTGGTGCGCAAGTTCGTGGTCCTATTCCATTACCGACACGCAAAGAGCGTTTTACTGTATTGATTTCTCCGCACGTTAATAAAGATGCGCGTGATCAATACGAAATTCGCACTCATAAACGTCTAGTTGATATCGTTGAGCCAACTGAAAAAACAGTTGATGCTTTAATGCGTCTAGATCTTGCTGCCGGTGTTGATGTGCAGATCAGTTTAGGTTAATCCTGAGCTGAATGATTGAGAGGTCGAAACAATGATTGGTTTAATCGGTCGTAAAGTAGGAATGACACGCATCTTCACCGAAGAGGGTGTTTCTATTCCTGTCACCGTAGTTGAAGTTCAAAGCAACCGTGTTACTCAAGTTAAAACACTTGAGAATGATGGTTATCAAGCTATTCAGGTTACTACTGGCAGCAAAAAAGCAAGTCGCGTAAACAAGCCTGAAGCAGGTCATTTCGCTAAGGCTGGCGTTGAAGCTGGTCGTGGTCTATGGGAATTCCGTTTTGAAGAAGGCGAATTTACTGTAGGTCAAAGTATTAACGTTGATATTTTCGCAGACGTTAAAAAAGTTGATGTTACTGGAACATCTAAAGGTAAAGGTTTTGCTGGCGTAACTAAGCGTTGGAATTTCCGTACTCAAGATGCAACTCATGGTAACTCTTTGGCACACCGTGGTCATGGCTCTATCGGTCAAAACCAAACTCCGGGTAAAGTGTTTAAAGGTCGTAAAATGGCAGGTCACTTAGGTAATGAACGTGTAACTGTTCAGAACTTAGATATTGTACGTGTTGATGCAGAACGTAATCTTTTATTAATTAAAGGTGCAGTTCCTGGCGCAATCAATAGTGACGTAATTGTTAAACCGGCAATCAAGGCTTAACGTCGAGGAGATAGAGATGGAATTAGTAGTAAAAGACGCGCAAGCGCTTTCTGTTTCCGAAACTACCTTCGGACGTGAGTTTAATGAAGCGTTAGTTCATCAAGTAGTTGTTGCTTATGCATCTGCTGCTCGTCAAGGTTCTCGCGCACAAAAAACTCGTGCAGAAATCGCTGGTTCAGGCAAAAAACCATGGCGTCAAAAAGGCACAGGTCGTGCTCGTGCAGGTTCTGTTAAGAGCCCAATTTGGCGTAGTGGTGGTGTAACATTTGCAGCAAAACCACAAGATCATAGCCAAAAAGTTAACCGTAAAATGTATCGTGGTGCATTAAAGAGTATTTTCTCTGAATTAGTGCGTCAAGAACGTTTAGTTGTGGTTGAAACATTTACTGTTGAAGCACCTAAGACTAAATTATTAACTCAGAAATTAAATGATATGAACCTGAATGATGTTCTTATTATCGCTTCTGAAGTTGATGAAAATCTTTTCTTAGCAGCACGCAACTTGCATAAAGTTGATGTGCGTGATGTGGCAGGTATTGATCCAGTTAGTTTGATTGCATTTGACAAAGTGGTTATCACTGTTGATGCCGTTAAACAAGTAGAGGAGATGTTAGCATGATTCGTGAAGAGCGTCTGCTTAAAGTCCTGCGAGCACCACATGTTTCTGAAAAAGCATCTATTTCAATGGAAAAAACAAATACATTAGTATTGAAAGTTGCTAAAGATGCTACTAAGAGAGAGATTAAAGCCGCAGTTGAACAACTATTTGAAGTTAAAGTAGATGACGTTAATACTCTTGTTGTTAAAGGCAAAGTTAAACGTCGTGGTCAACAAATCGGTCGCCGTAGCGACTGGAAAAAAGCTTACGTTACTTTAGCAGAAGGTCAAAATTTAGACCTTGCTGGCGTCGCTGAGTAATTCGGAGGAGTAAGAACAATGGCAGTTGTTAAGTGTAAACCTACATCTCCGGGTCGTCGCCACGTTGTTAAAGTGGTTAACCCAGAGTTGCATAAAGGTAAGCCTTATGCACCGTTGCTTGATTCAAAAAGCAAAACTGGTGGTCGCAATAATAATGGTCGTATCACTACCCGTCATATCGGTGGTGGTCATAAACAACATTATCGTATTGTCGATTTTAAGCGTAATAAAGATGGTATTCCAGCGGTTGTTGAGCGTTTGGAATATGATCCAAACCGTAGTGCAAATATTGCATTGGTTTTATATAAAGACGGTGAACGTCGTTATATTTTAGCGCCTAAAGGCTTAAAAGCAGGTGATCAGATCCAATCTGGTGTTGATGCATCGATTAAAACAGGTAACTGTTTACCAATGCGCAATATTCCAGTCGGTTCTACCGTGCATAATATTGAAATGAAACCAGGTAAAGGCGGACAACTTGCTCGCTCTGCTGGTAGTTATGTTCAAATCGTTGCGCGTGATGGTGCTTATGTAACATTACGTCTACGTTCAGGTGAAATGCGTAAAGTATTATCTGATTGCCGCGCCACTGTTGGTGAAGTGGGTAATTCAGAGCATATGCTTCGCGTATTAGGTAAAGCGGGTGCATCGCGTTGGCGTGGTATTCGTCCTACTGTTCGTGGTACAGCAATGAACCCGGTAGACCATCCACATGGTGGTGGTGAAGGTCGTAACTTTGGTAAACATCCTGTGTCTCCATGGGGTCAAAAAGCCAAAGGATTGAAAACGCGTAGCAACAAACGTACTGATAAGTATATTGTTCGCCGTCGCAATAAGAAATAATTAATATAGAGGATTAGCTATGCCACGTTCTCTCAAGAAGGGTCCTTTTATTGACCTACACTTGCTGAAGAAGGTAGAGAAAGCGGTGGAAAGCGGGGACAAGAAACCAATTCGTACTTGGTCCCGTCGTTCAACGATCTTTCCTAACATGATCGGTTTGACCATCGCTGTCCATAATGGTCGTCAGCACGTTCCAGTTTATGTTTCCGACGAAATGGTTGGTCATAAATTGGGTGAATTCGCGCCGACTCGTACTTATCGCGGCCATGCGGCTGATAAGAAAGCTAAGAAGAAATAAGTAGGAGAAAGAGATGGAAACAATTGCAAAGTACCGCCACGCTCGTTCTTCTGCACAAAAAGTTCGCTTAGTTGCAGATCTTGTTCGCGGTAAGAATGTGTCTCAGGCACTAGATATTTTAACGTACACCAATAAAAAAGCGGCTGTACTTGTTAAAAAAGTATTAGAGTCTGCTATTGCTAATGCAGAGCATAACGATGGTGCTGATATTGATGATCTAAAAGTTGCGAAAATTTTCGTAGATGAAGGCCCAACCATGAAGCGTATTATGCCTCGTGCGAAAGGTCGTGCAGATCGAATTTTGAAGCGTACGAGTCACATCACCGTGATCGTTTCAGATCGCTAGGCTGGAGAATAGCAATGGGTCAAAAAGTAAATCCAAATGGTATCCGTTTAGGCATCGTCAAGCCTTGGACATCTACATGGTATTCGGGTACAAAGACATTCGCTGATAATTTAGAAAGTGATTTTAGAGTGCGTCAGTTCTTGAATAAAGAATTAGCTCAAGCGTCAATCTCTAAGATTGTGATCGATCGTTCAGCAGAAACTAACGTTCGTATTACTATCCACACTGCTCGTCCGGGTATTGTGATTGGTAAAAAAGGCGAGGACGTTGAAAAATTACGTAATGCTGTAGCTTCTATTGTCAATAAATATAAAGACAAAAGAGAAAAACGTGATGTTGCAGTCCAAATTAATATTGCTGAAGTTCGTAAACCAGAACTTGATGCAAAATTAGTTGCTGATAGTATCACTTCTCAATTAGAACGCCGTGTTATGTTCCGTCGTGCTATGAAACGTGCGGTTCAAAATGCAATGAAGGCGGGTGCTAAAGGTATCAAAGTTGAAGTAAGTGGTCGTTTAGGCGGCGCTGAAATTGCTCGTAGCGAATGGTATCGTGAAGGTCGTGTACCTTTACATACATTACGAGCGGACATCGACTATGGTTTGTCTGAAGCATTAACTACCTATGGTATTATTGGTGTTAAAGTGTGGATCTTCAAAGGTGAGATCCTTGGTGGTATGGCTGCCGTTGAACAAGCAGAAAAACAACCTGCTGCTCAACCGAAAAAGCAGCGAAAAGGCCGAAAACAATAAGGAGCGTCGCTGATGTTACAACCAAAGCGTACAAAATTCCGTAAAGTGCACAAGGGCCGCAATCGTGGTCTTGCTGTAAGTACTGATGTTAGTTTCGGTACATTCGGTCTTAAGGCTGTAGGTCGTGGTCGTTTGACTGCGCGCCAGATCGAAGCAGCACGTCGTGCAATGACTCGTGCAGTTAAGCGTCAAGGTAAAATCTGGATTCGAGTTTTCCCTGATAAACCGATTACCGAAAAACCACTTGCAGTGCGTATGGGTAAAGGTAAGGGTAACGTTGAATACTGGGTTGCTCAGATTCAACCAGGTAAAGTCCTTTATGAAATGGACGGTGTACCGGAAGAAGTTGCTCGTGAAGCATTTGCGTTGGCAGCTGCAAAACTGCCAATTAAAACCACCTTTGTGATTAAGACGGTGATGTAAATGAAAGCAAAAGAGCTACGCGAAAAAAGCGTTGAAGAGTTAAATACTGAACTTCTTAATTTATTACGTGAGCAATTTAACTTACGTATGCAATTAGCTGGAGGTCAGTTAACACAGACTCATATGTTAAAACAAGTGCGTCGTAATATTGCACGTGTTAAAACGTTATTAACTGAGAAGGCGGGTGCGTAATATGACTACTGAAGTAAAAATTCGTACTCAGCAAGGTCGTGTTATTAGCGACAAAATGGATAAATCTATTACTGTTGCTATTGAACGTAAAGTGAAGCATCCGTTATATGGTAAGTTCATTAAACGTACGACTAAATTGCATGTACATGATGAAAACAACGAGTGTGGTATTGGTGATACTGTAGAAATTAAAGAGTGTCGTCCATTATCAAAAACCAAATCTTGGACTCTTGTTCGAATCGTTGAAAAAGCAGTTATCTAATCTTTTTTGATTAAAAACTGTACATAATATAATAAACGGCTCAACGGCCGTTTATTTTATGCTATCCATTTTATTTGAGTGGTGTTATACTATGCGCCCTCACGTAAGTGGGTTTTTGGTTGTCTATTCTTATCCATGGTAGTTGAGGTGGATGAAGGTAGATTAGACAATAATTTATTTATACGGAGCATTAAAATGATCCAAGAACAGACAAGGCTAGATGTTGCCGATAACTCTGGCGCACGTAGTGTAATGTGTATCAAAGTTCTCGGTGGATCGCACCGTCGTTATGCAGCGGTTGGTGATATCATCAAAGTTACCATTAAAGAAGCAATTCCACGTGGTAAAGTTAAAAAAGGTGATGTGCTTAAAGCTGTTGTAGTGCGCACTAGAAAAGGTGTTCGTCGCCCTGATGGATCTGTCATTCGTTTCGATCGTAACGCTTGTGTTATTTTAAACAATAACAGTGAGCAACCGATTGGTACGCGTATTTTTGGACCGGTCACTCGTGAACTTCGTTCTGAGAAGTTTATGAAGATCATTTCATTAGCACCAGAAGTACTGTAAGGAGCGGGTAATGGCAGCGAAAATCCGTCGAGAAGATGAAGTTATCGTGTTAACCGGTAAAGATAAAGGTAAACGCGGTAAAGTAAAAAGCGTTTTGTCTACTGGGAAAGTGATTGTTGAAGGTATTAATTTGGTGAAAAAACATCAAAAACCAGTACCTGCATTAAATCAAGAAGGTGGAATTGTTGAAAAAGAAGCAGCAATTAATGTTTCTAACGTGGCAATTTTCAACCCAGCTACAGGCAAAGCAGATCGCGTAGGCTTTCGTATTGAAGACGGCAAAAAAGTCCGTTTTTATAAGTCTACTAATGAATTAATCAATTAAGTAATTTGGAGTGTACGATGGCGAAACTGCATGATTACTACAAAGCACAGGTAGTAAATAAACTGCAAGAACAGTTTGGCTACAAATCTGTCATGCAAGTCCCTCGGATCGAAAAGATCACCTTGAATATGGGTGTGGGTGAAGCAATTACTGATAAGAAATTATTAGATAATGCGGTTGCAGATTTAGCTGCAATCAGTGGTCAAAAACCGCTTGTCACAAAAGCACGCAAATCAGTTGCTGGTTTTAAAATCCGTCAAGGGTATCCTATTGGTTGTAAAGTCACTTTACGTGGCGAACGTATGTGGGAATTTTTTGAACGTCTAGTTTATATTGCTCTTCCTCGTACTCGAGATTTTCGTGGTTTAAGCGCAAAATCTTTTGATGGTCGTGGTAACTATAGCATGGGTGTTCGTGAGCAAATCGTTTTCCCTGAAATCGATTATGATAAAGTTGATCGTGTTCGTGGTTTAGATATTACTATCACAACAAGTGCACAATCAGATGAAGAAGGCCGAGCTTTATTATCTGCCTTTAACTTCCCATTTCGTAAGTAAGGTAGGGCATAATGGCTAAACAATCAATGATTGAACGCGATAAGAAACGCGTAAAGCTAGCAGAAAAATATTTTGCAAAGCGTCAAGAATTAAAAGCGATTATCTCTGATCTTAATGCATCAGATGAAGATCGTTGGAATGCAGTGCTTAAATTGCAAACGCTTCCTCGTGATTCTAGTCCATCACGTCAACGTCGTCGTTGTCGTCAAACTGGTCGTCCTCATGGCGTCCTTCGTAAGTTTGGTTTAAGCCGTATTAAGGTTCGTGAGTCAGCCATGCGTGGTGAGATTCCTGGTCTTAAAAAGGCAAGTTGGTAATCAGGGGAGTGTTATAGATGAGCATGCAAGATCCTATAGCAGATATGTTGACCCGTATTCGTAACGGTCAATCTGCGAATAAAGTTGCAGTCACCATGCCTTCCTCTAAGCTAAAAGTGGCAATTGCCAATGTGCTAAAAGAAGAAGGTTATATTGGGGACTATAAAGTTGTTGGTGACACTAAGCCAGAATTGGAAATCACTTTAAAATATTTCCAAGGTAAAGCTGTTGTAGAAAGTATCAAACGTGTTAGCCGTCCAGGTTTACGTATTTATAAACGTAAAGATGAATTGCCAAAAGTTATGGCTGGACTAGGTATTGCAGTTGTTTCTACTTCTAAAGGTGTTATGACTGATCGTGCAGCACGCCAAGCAGGTCTTGGTGGTGAAATTATCTGCTACGTAGCGTAAGGGAGAAGAAGATGTCTCGTGTTGCAAAAGCACCTGTCGTTGTTCCTGCTGGCGTAGAGGTAAAACTCAATGGTCAGGTAATTACGATTAAAGGTAAAAATGGCGAGTTATCTCGCACAATAAATAATGCTGTTGTGATTAATCAAGAAGAAGGTCAAATTAAATTTGCTCCTCGTGATGGATTTGCAGATGCTTGGGCTCAAGCTGGTACTGCTCGTGCATTGATTAATTCAATGGTCATTGGTGTTACTGAAGGTTTTACTAAAAAACTTCAGCTAGTTGGTGTCGGTTATCGTGCACAAGTAAAAGGTAATGCAATTGGTTTATCTCTTGGATATTCACATCCAATTGAACATCAATTACCTGCAGGTGTAACAGCTGAATGTCCTTCTCAAACTGAAATCGTACTAAAAAGTGCTGATAAACAGTTAATTGGACAAGTAGCTGCAGATATCCGTGCTTATCGTCGTCCTGAGCCTTATAAAGGTAAAGGTGTTCGTTACGCAGATGAAGTTGTGCGTACTAAAGAAGCTAAGAAAAAGTAAGGTAACACTATGGATAAGAAATCAGCTCGTATCCGTCGTGCAACTAAAGCGCGTCGCAAGATGCATGAACTACTTGCAACTCGCTTAGTGGTTCACCGTACTCCGCGTCATATTTATGCGCAGATTATCGCACCAAACGGATCAGAAGTACTGGCAGCCGCTTCTACATTAGAAAAAGCTATCAGTGAAAGTTTAAAATACACCGGAAACAAAGATGCAGCAGCAGCGGTTGGTAAAGCAATTGCTGAACGTGCATTAGAGAAAGATATCAAAGAAGTTTCATTTGATCGTTCGGGTTTCCAATATCATGGTCGAGTTCAGGCGCTAGCAGATGCTGCTCGCGAAGCTGGCCTACAGTTCTAAGGTAGGAGTTAAAGATGTCAAACATCGAAAAACAAGCTGGTGAACTGCAGGAAAAACTAATCGCAGTTAACCGAGTTTCTAAAACCGTAAAAGGTGGTCGTATTTTTAGTTTTTCTGCACTAACAGTTGTTGGTGACGGTAATGGCCGCGTAGGTTTTGGATATGGTAAAGCACGTGAAGTGCCAGCAGCAATTCAAAAAGCAATGGAAAAAGCACGTCGCAACATGATTAACGTTGCTTTAAATAACGATACTTTACAGCATCCTGTTAAAGGTGCTCACACAGGTTCTCGTGTTTATATGCAACCAGCGTCAGAAGGTACTGGTATTATCGCCGGTGGTGCAATGCGTGCTGTTTTAGAAGTTGCAGGTGTTCGTAACGTTTTAGCTAAGGCATATGGTTCTACTAACCCAATTAACGTGGTTCGTGCAACAATTGATGGCTTAGGTAATATGAAATCACCTGAAATGGTTGCTGCTAAGCGTGGTAAAACCGTCGAAGAAATTTTGGGGTAATTAGCCATGGCAAAAACAATTAAAATTACACAAACTCGTAGTTCTATTGGTCGTCTACCGAAGCATAAAGCGACGTTAGTTGGTCTTGGATTACGTCGTATTGGTCATACTGTTGAGCGTGAGGATACTCCTGCGATTCGTGGTATGGTAAACCAAGTTTATTACATGGTTAAAGTAGAGGAGTAATAGTAATGCGTTTAAATACTTTATCTCCTGCTGAAGGTTCAAAGCATGCACCAAAACGTCTAGGCCGAGGAATCGGTTCTGGTCTAGGTAAAACAGGTACTCGTGGTGTTAAAGGTCAAAAATCTCGTTCAGGCGGTGGCGTTCGTCGCGGCTTTGAAGGTGGTCAAATGCCTTTATATCGTCGTTTACCTAAATTTGGTTTTACCTCTCGTAAAGCTCTAGTTACAGCTCAAGTTCGTCTTTCAGATTTAATGAAAGTTGAAGGCGATATTGTTGACCTAAATAGCTTAAAAGTTGCAAATGTGATCAATTCACAAATTGAATATGCAAAAATCATGTTATCTGGCGAAGTAACTAAACCAGTAACTGTTCGTGGTATTCGTGTAACTAAAGGTGCTAAAGCTGCAATTGAAGCTGCTGGCGGAAAAATTGAGGAATAATTAGAAAGATGGCAAAGCAACCAGGATTAGATTTTCAAAGTGCACGAGGTGGCAGTGGTGAACTCAAAAGGCGTTTGATGTTTGTGCTTTTAGCGCTTATTGTTTTTCGTCTTGGTTCTTACATTCCTGTTCCTGGTATTGATACTAAAGCGTTATCGGATTTACTAACACGAGCATCATCAAATGGTCTTGTGGGTATATTCAATATGTTCTCTGGTGGTGCTTTAAGCCGTGCTTCAATTTTTGCTTTAGGGATAATGCCGTATATTTCTGCATCAATCATTGTGCAGTTATTAACAGCGATTAGCCCTAAATTAGCAGAATTAAAGAAAGAAGGTGAATCTGGTCGTAAAAAAATTAGTCAGTATACTCGTTATGGCACATTAGCTTTAGCGATTATACAGGCTGTTGGTATTGCGACTAGTTTACCGAATATTCCTGATTATGGTAAAGTTGTGATTAATCCAGGATTTTCTTTCTATTTTATTGCATCGGTTAGCTTAGTTACTGGCACTATGTTTCTTATGTGGTTGGGTGAGCAGATCACTGAACGAGGTGTAGGTAATGGTATTTCAATCATTATCTTTGCAGGTATCGTGGCAAGTCTTCCTCATGCTATTTATGAAACAATTGAACAAGCTCGCTCTGGTTCATTGCATCCGATTTTATTATTAGTTGTTGCTGCATTAGTGGCCGGTGTAACTTATTTTGTTGTGTTTGTTGAGCGTGGTCAACGACGTATTGTTGTTAACTATGCGCAACGACAACAAGGTCGTCGTGTTTACGCTGCACAAAGTACGCATTTACCATTAAAGATCAATATGGCAGGCGTTATTCCTGCAATATTTGCTTCAACAATTGCTATGTTACCATCAATGATGGCTGCTTGGTTCCAAGGAGATGGTGAAGGATGGAGATATATTATGGTACTTATCAATCAATATTTCTCTCATGATCAACCGTTATACATAATCTTTTTTGCAGTAGCGATTATTTTCTTCTGTTTCTTCTATACAGCATTGGTTTTCAATCCTAGAGAAACAGCGGATCAGCTTAAAAAATCTGGTGCATTTATTCCAGGTATTCGTCCAGGTGAACAAACATCTAAGTATATTGACAAAGTAATGACTCGTTTAACGCTAATTGGCGCAATCTACATTACTTTTGTATGTTTGGTTCCAATGTTTATGACAAGCGCGATGAAAGTTCCTGTTCAGTTTGGCGGAACATCTTTATTAATCGTTGTTGTTGTAATCATGGATTTTATGGCACAAGTACAGACTTTAATGATGCCAAATCGTTATGAGTCAGTGTTAAAGAAAGCGAACCTTAAAGGCTACGGCCGATAAGTTAGCCAGAAGTTACGGAGAAAAACATGAAAGTTCGTGCTTCAGTCAAGAAATTATGCAGAAATTGTAAAATCATCAAACGTAATGGCATCGTTCGTGTTATTTGCGTTGAAGGTAAACACAAGCAACGTCAAGGTTAATTTATTTAACTGAAAAGTTGTGCTTTTGCATATTTTACTTGCCAAAGTATAGTAAAGCTGGCTAGAATAGCCAGCCTAGATTTATTTGTGAATTCACTGTTTGAGTATCCTGAAAACGGGCTTTTCAGTATGGTGAATTCACTAAACATTAACAATAAAGGAGTGCATAGTGGCCCGTATAGCAGGCATTAACATTCCTGATCAACAACATGCTGTAATTGCTTTACAAGCGATTTATGGTATCGGAAGTACTCGCGCTAAGACAATTTGTGCTGAAGCGGGTATTGCTGAACATGTGAAGATCAGAGAACTATCTGAAGATCAGATTGAAAAGTTACGTGAACAAGTCGCTAAATTCACAGTTGAAGGTGATTTACGTCGTGAAGTAACTATGAGTATCAAGCGTTTATTAGACCTTGGTTGTTATCGTGGCATGCGTCACCGTCGTGGACTTCCAGTCCGTGGTCAACGCACAAAGACTAACGCTCGTACCCGCAAGGGACCGCGTAAGCCAATCAAGAAATAATTGAGGTATAATTAAATGGCAAAGACACCTGTTCGTACACGTAAACGTGTAAAAAAGCAAGTTTCTGATGGTATAGCTCATATTCATGCATCATTCAACAATACAATCGTAACTATTACCGATCGTCAAGGTAATGCGTTAGGTTGGGCAACCGCTGGTGGTTCTGGTTTCCGTGGCTCTCGTAAATCAACACCTTTTGCAGCTCAAGTGGCCGCAGAACGTTGTGCTGAAGCCGTCAAAGATTACGGAATTAAGAATCTGGAAGTTATGGTTAAAGGACCTGGTCCTGGTCGTGAGTCAACAATTCGTGCATTAAATGCGGCGGGTTATCGCATCACTAACATTACTGATGTTACTCCGATTCCTCATAACGGTTGTCGTCCACCAAAGAAACGTCGTGTTTAATTTTTTATTAAACATTGAATGTTTAGGATTATTGGAGAAATAAAATGGCAAGATATTTGGGACCAAAGCTCAAATTAAGTCGTCGTGAAGGTACAGATTTATTCCTTAAATCTGGCGTCCGAGCGGTTGATAGTAAATGTAAATTAGAACAAGCTCCTGGACAGCATGGTGCGCGTAAACCGCGTTTATCCGATTATGGTGTTCAGTTACGTGAAAAACAAAAAGTTAGACGTATTTATGGAATTTTAGAACGTCAATTCCGTAATTACTACAAAAGTGCAGCGCGTATTAAAGGCAACACTGGTGAAAACCTACTTGGTCTTTTAGAACGTCGCTTAGATAACGTTGTTTATCGCATGGGATTTGGTGCAACTCGCGCTGAAGCTCGTCAATTAGTTAGTCATAAAGCTGTTCTTGTTAATGGTCGCGTTGTGAACATTGCATCTTATCAAGTTTCACCTGAAGATGTGATTAGTGTTCGCGAAAAATCAAAAAAACAAGCACGTATTAAAGCCGCTTTAGAGCTAGCTGAACAACGTGAAAAACCAACATGGTTAGAAGTTGATGCTAGCAAAATGGAAGGTGTATTTAAACGCTTACCAGAACGTTCAGATTTATCTGCTGACATCAACGAACATTTGATCGTCGAACTTTACTCTAAGTAAAGTTTAGCACTTAAGAGAGGACATAATGCAGGGTTCTGTAACAGAGTTTTTAAAACCTCACCTAGTTGATGTTGTTCAATACAGTCAGACACATGCCAAAGTGACTTTAGAGCCGCTTGAGCGTGGTTTTGGCCATACTTTAGGTAATGCACTACGCCGCATTTTATTATCATCTATGCCGGGATATGCAGTAACCGAAGTTGAAATTGACGGTGTTCTGCATGAGTACAGTACTAAAGAAGGCGTTCAAGAAGATGTACTTGATATCCTGCTTAATTTGAAAAAATTAGCAGTGCGTGTACATACTAAAGATGATGTTATGCTGACTTTAAATAAATCAGGTATTGGTGCCGTAACCGCATCAGATATCACTCATGATGGTGATGTTGAAATTGTTAATCCTGATTTAGTAATTTGTCATCTTACTGATGCCAATGCTTCAATTAGTATGCGTATTCGTGTACAACGAGGACGTGGTTATGTCCCTGCTTCTGCTCGCGTTAAGTCAGAAGATGAAGATCGACCAATTGGTCGTCTGTTAGTTGATGCATGTTATAGTCCTGTAGAGCGCATTGCATATTCTGTTGATGCTGCTCGTGTGGAACAACGTACGGATTTAGATAAACTGGTTATTGATATGGAAACCAATGGTACTATCGATCCAGAAGAATCTATTCGTCGTGCATCGACTATTTTGGCTGAACAACTTGAAGCTTTCGTTGATTTACGAGATGTACGTCAACCAGAAGTTAAAGAAGATAAACCGGAATTTGATCCAATTCTATTACGTCCAGTAGATGATTTGGAATTAACTGTTCGGTCTGCTAATTGCTTAAAAGCAGAAGCAGTTCATTATATTGGTGATTTAGTACAACGTACTGAAGTTGAGTTACTTAAAACCCCTAATCTTGGTAAGAAATCACTTACTGAAATTAAGGACGTACTCGCATCTCGTGGTTTATCTTTAGGCATGCGTCTTGAGAACTGGCCACCAGCAAGTATTGTTGAAGACTAAGATAAAATTTATATAAGAAGGATAAAGTTATGCGCCATCGTAAAAGTGGTCGTCAACTGAACCGAAATAGCAGCCATCGTCAAGCAATGTTTCGTAACATGACTAGTTCACTTGTTGAACATGAAATCATCAAAACTACATTGCCTAAAGCAAAAGAGTTGCGTCGTGTTGTTGAACCGTTAATTACGCTAGCCAAAAGCGATAGCGTAGCTAATCGCCGTCTGGCTTTTGCTCGTATCCGTGATAAAGATACAGTTAAAAAATTATTTTCAGATTTAGGTCCACGTTTTGCTACCCGTCCTGGTGGTTATGTACGTATTTTAAAATGTGGTTTCCGTGATGGAGATAATGCTCCAATGGCTTATATCGAATTAGTTGATCGTCCTGCAGTAGAAGCAGAAGCAGCAGCTGAATAGTTTTAAATCATTGTGTACTAAAACCGGCTTTGTGCCGGTTTTTTATTTTCTAAATTTATATTTATTATACCTTGATCGACTGATTGATAAGCTTACATAAGATAGGCTATCAATCCATCCACTTGCTATTATCAATGGCAATACCATGGTACGATTAGCTATTGGATAGTCAAATTATTAAATAGCAGTGATAATGGACGATTCAAATGTTATTAATAATGAGGCGGTGGTGTTTCTTCAGATAAATTAGCAATATTTGATGGTTGAGTTGCTTGTAACTTTTGGGACAATAAAACCAATTGTTCTTTTAATTTACTCACATCAGCTTGAAGATTGGTAACCATCTGATTAAGTTCTTCAATGGTGACTTCTTGAAAAGCGACTTTGGTTTCAAGTAATTCTAATTGTTTGTTCATAGTATAGATTCATATATAAGTTAGCCGAGCAAGTTACATTGTAAGTAAAAACAGCTACGAAATCCATCCGCGTTCAGCAAAAGAGACATATTCGCCCTTACCAATAACAATATGATCTATAACTCGAATATCAATCAATTCACAAACTTCTTCTATTTTTTGAGTAAGATGACGATCTGCTTGACTGGGCTCCGCCATACCTGATGGATGATTATGGGCTAAAATTAATGCGGCTGCATTATGTTGTAATGCTCGTCTTGCTACTTCGCGTGGGTGTACTTCTACACAATTATAGGTACCGACAAACATCTCTTCTGACGAAATGACATGATGCTGATTATCTAAAAAAATCACCATAAAAATTTCACGATCTTTATTGGCTAATCGACTTGCTAAATAGTGGTGTGTGACAGATGGTGAAGAAAGTGAATTTTCGTGCGTCATTTTCACTTTCAAATAACGAGATGAGAGTTCAACAACTGCTTTTAGCTGTGTATATTTAGCTGTGCCTAGGCCATGCTTTTGGCAAAAATCACGATGACTTGCATTAATTAAATTATACAAAGAGCCAAAATCATTTAATAGATTTTGTGATAATTCCAAAACAGGCGAATTATGAGTGCCTGTTCGTAAAAATAAAGCCAACAGTTCAGCATCACTTAATGTTTCGACACCAAATTTCAAAAGCTTTTCACGCGGCATTAATTGGGCATGTTCTAATGACATTGTACTTTTATTTTATTTAATGACTAAAAGTAAATTATTAATAGAATGGCTAATTTATAAACCTAATAAAGAAAATATTACGACTTATTTCACAAAAAACTAACCAGTTTTGCACAAAAAGAAAAAGCGCTGTATAGCGCTTTTTAATATCAATAAATGATAAAAACTAGTGACAGCCACATCCGCCATGGCCACCGCCACAACAACCGTGATCTTCATCATCATCATCGTGATCATGACCGCCACAACCGCAACCACCGTGTCCATGATCGTGACCGTGAGCACCATGAATATGACCATGTGCGATTTCTTCTTCGGTTGCATCACGAATAGCCAGCACTTCAACATTAAATTGCAAATCTTGTCCTGCCAACATATGATTACCGTCAACAGTCACCGTATCGCCATCAATAGCGGTGATTTCAACGGGTAAAGAGCCCTGATCGGTATCAGCAAAAAATCGCATACCGACTTCTAGCTCATCAACACCAACAAACACATCGCGTGGAACATTTTGGACCAGTGCATCATTAAAATCGCCATAAGCGTTAATGATTTCGACATCAAATTTATCGCCAACTTGATGGCCTTCTAATGCTTTTTCTAAATCTTGTAATAAATTACCGGCACCTTGTAAATATTCAAGTGGTGCAGCAGCTGTAGCTTCATCAACTAACACACCATCTTTAGTGCGCACTTGGTATGCTAAACTGACTACTTTATTTTTTGCTATTTTCATTTTTTCTCCAACAGACTTGTATTGAGCAAATTATTTTAGATTTTAGCGGAAAAAAGAAGTTATGTATTCTAAATTTTCTATTTTGCCCAAAACTAACAAAAGAATAACATAACGCAGTAAGATAATAATTGGTTATTTATTATCATTAAAAAAGGCATCAAAATAATGGTTGATGCCTTTTTTGAGTTTTAAAAATTAATCTTATTTAAGTTCTAACTCATTCATTGCCGCAATGCTAAACCCACCGTCGACATGAATGACTTCACCAGTAATACCTGAAGCTAAATTAGAACATAAAAATGCCGCTGAATTACCCACATCTTCGGTTGTCACAGTGCGACGAATTGGCGTGACTGATTCGCAGTGAGATAGCATCTTTTTAAAGTCCTTAATGCCAGATGCTGCAAGCGTACGGATTGGGCCAGCAGAAATACCATTAACACGAACACCCTCAGGCCCCATTGCATTTGCCATATAGCGCACATTGGCTTCTAATGATGCTTTAGCAAGACCCATCACATTATAGTTAGGGATTGCACGTTCAGCACCAAGGTAAGAAAGTGTTACTAACGCTGAATTTGGATTTAGCATTGAACGACATGCCTTAGCCATAGCCACAAAGCTATAAGAGCTAATATCGTGAGCAATAGCAAAACCTTCACGGGTAACGGCATTAACATAATCGCCATCTAATTGATCACCTGGTGCGAAAGCGATAGCATGAACAAAACCATCGAATTTATCCCATGTTTTTGCAAGTTCAGTAAATAGTTCAGTAATGCTTTCATCGTGCGCTACATCACAAGGTAGCACGATTTTTGAACCGAAATCAGCGGCAAACTCCTCAACACGACCTTTTAATTTATCGTTTTGGTAAGTAAAAGCAAGTTCAGCACCTTCACGATGCATTGCTTGTGCAATACCGTAAGCGATTGAACGGTTACTTGCAACACCAGTAACGAGTATACGTTTACCTGTTAAAAATCCCATAAATTATTCCTCTAATGTTTTCACTATATAGTCTAGGATGGTGACGATTATATGTTGATCAAGTCAACTTCGCCACAATAAATTCAATTTTAGCAAATTGCTTTCAATTGAAAACAAAGTGATCAACGATCGTTTACAACCTCAATAACCAACTATCACCGTTAGATTGCCGTGCCTAATCGGTATTAAGTTTTTTGCCAACAGAAAACCAAGATTGACGTGAGTTTAACAAATCTTGTGCCGACATCGGTTTTTTACCTGCAGGTTGTAAAAGCGTCATATTCAAAGCATGTTGGCTAGTGGCAATACAAATACCATTTTTATTGGCTTGCAAAATCGTCCCTACCGGCTGTTTTGAGTCCATTTTCACAACATGAGCTTGCCACACCTTAACCGATTCACCGTTAACATCAAAAAAACTAACAGGCCATGGGTTAAAAGCCCGAACGCAACGCTCAAGTTGCTCGGCAGGCAAATTCCAATCGAGTTTAGCTTCTTGCTTTGATAATTTTTCGGCATAAGTTGCTTGTAACGGATCTTGCTTTTCGGGTTGGATTTTTTGTTCATTGATGAGCGCCAACGTATCGAGCAACGCTTGCGGTCCTAATTTTGCCAGTTTATCGTATAGTGATGCACTGGTATCGGTTTTCTCGATTGGACAGGTCAGCTTATATAACATATCGCCCGTATCAAGCCCAGCATCCATCTGCATAATGGTAATACCTGTTTGCTCATCGCCTGCCCAACATGCACGCTGAATTGGTGCTGCACCACGCCAACGGGGTAATAACGAACCGTGCACATTTAGACAGCCTAATCTAGGCATATCCAATACTGCTTGTGGCAAAATCAACCCATAGGCAACCACAATCATAATATCGGCATTGAGATCAGCAATGATTTTTTGATTTTCTTCTTTTTTAAGGGTTACAGGTTGATAAACGGGCAGATTATATTCCATCGCGAGTTGCTTAACAGGGCTAGCCGTCAGCTTATTGCCACGCCCCGCTGGACGATCGGGTTGGGTAAAAACGGCAATCACATTATGTTCAGAACCAACAAGCGCCTTTAAATGAGTGGCGGCAAAATCAGGGGTACCGGCAAAAATAATATTTAATGGTTTAGCGACATTAGGCATAAGTATTGCATCCATAATCGAAAAATAACACTAATTATACCCGAAACTTAATTAAGAATCTTTAAACAAAAGGGGACGGTTTAGTTTAGGGGGAGTGGTTTCGGATGTTTATTATTAAGTGCTCAAAATGGCGACAAAGGCCTGACCGAATCAGGGAATTAAAACGAACTCCCTAACGACTCATGCTTGGGTTGCAAATGTGGCCAATGGCCAAACTCACTTTGCTGTCGGCATATTCTGATGCCGGAGCAAGGCAAACAACATAACCTTGGGTGTTTTTTGGTGAGTTTTTTTGTTAAAAAACAACACAATTACCACCCAAAAATCGGTCAGAAAAGGTATTGATTTTATTAAAGTTTTCGTTTGGTGGTTTTAGCCAAAAAACACCGACAAAAGCTTAACCTTATACATCTAACAAAATTTTACAAATATTTAATAAAAAAGTAGCGCACCATCAATCAAACGGTTATAATTTAAACGCTTTCAAAGCAAAGGGGGAAGCTCGTTAGTTGAGCAATTAGTTATAAAAATTCAAATAAAACAAAAATTTACTTGACAGGATGATCGAAATGCGTTACCATGTATGGCATCTGGCATCTGGCATCTGGCCTGCCAAACCTACGCCCTAAATCTTTTTCATTTTTGCTGTAGTCTAAATCAGACTCAGTTCTTATTTTTATCACCTAAATTATCAAAATCATTGCACTTAGCGAAGTCGCCGTGTTTATCGGCAGGGTTATCGCCAAGGCCGAGACACTTATCTTTTCTATCTAAATTACCAGACTTACTTAAATTATTTAGATTACCTAAATTGCCGTTGTTTTTTGTGTTGCTACTCTTATTGTCGTATGCGCAGTGTTCTATGGCATTGACGGCAAATACATCAAAGGAAATAGAAGGTAGTGCACCGTATTTAACGTTTGATGGTGGGCAGACAAAGGCAACGGATACAGACAGCTTTTTGTCAATAGAGTTGCCGGATGGTAGAGTTATCACGCCTTCAACTAACACATCAAGTGCTACAAATCCGATAAGGTTACCTAGTGGTAATTATACATTTAATGATATTCATACGGTATTGCCGTCGGGAACAACATCTATTAGTTTAAATAGTCTAATAACACAAGGGAAGTGGGGAGATGATGATGGAGATGGACAGGGAGCAGGTGGAGTAACAGCATCAGGGAGTATATCGTTAGCAATAAAGGATAAAGATGGCACTACGGTTAGTCGTGGTGATACATTAAGTAAATGTAGTGCCCCTTATAAGATAACCTTAAGTAGTACAGGGGGTAGTTTAACTACACAGTATGGTGTACCAAATATTAGTACATTTATTGGAGGCAGTGTAGAGTATTACATCAAGCCGGATTCTTCTGGTGGTTGTTACTTTGTGCAATCGGTCAGGCCGAATCTAAACTATGGCATAGGCGTCTATGCTGGTCCATCTAACATATGGAGTTCTACTAAGGGCTTTTTAGTTCAGTCTACAAATCCATCATCTTACGATCGAAATTTTCCTACAACGGGTGCTGATGGATTGTATTTTGATTTGGATATAGAAGGTATTGACGCAAGTCAGTTGAATTGGACAGTTAACACAAGTGGCAGTCTAGGTGCAACGGTGAGTTGGACAAGGCCGCTAACAGGGACATTCACAGACCCTTTGGGAAATACTGTCCAAGCCGATCAATGGATTACTGATAAATCCAAGAATGTAACACGGGTAACGTTGCATGGTCCTAAAGTTGATAGTGCTCAAATAAGTTCAAGTAGTCCAGGTTCATTAGCACGTCCATCTTTGCCACAGACCTTTGAGTTGGTCGGAAGGGATAGTAGTAGTGGTAATGAGATTCGTTATGGATTTGTGTTGAGGCAGTGGTTCGTCAATCGGGGTAATAAAGGTGGTACCGTTTCAGATCAAACAGCATGGTGTAATAGTTTGGGTTATCGTTTGCCACAGGTTAAGGATTTAACCAATGCAGTCAAAACAAGTAATCCTCCTATTTCTGGCGCAGCACCTAGTTCATCAGGTAATTATTACATGCGTCACATAGGTGCAGGATTTTTAACGGAGTGGGGCTTAGTGTCCTCCTACGCTGATGCGGGCTTCTTCATCACCTACTTCTGGTCAAGCGACGTCAAAGGTAGCAATGGCTTCTATATCTTATCGTCCTACGGCATGGTCTTCGGCTCCAGTGTTAGAACCAACTTCTATGCTGTTTGCACCACACCTTAGCTTTTATTTCTTAGTCCTTAATCCTTGGGCCGCGGGGGGGATGGTGCCTGAGAGGACAATATAAAAAAGAATAAAGCCCCCCGTAAGTTGGGGCATTTTCCCTTAGAGTTGCGCTGTTGCGGCGAAGCCACAATCGGCGCCCCCACCACCCACACTAAAAGCGTGGCTGGCGTGGGGGCAGGGGGAAATAAATAAGAATAACCAAGCAGTTGGTGGATAAGTGTTTGTTGTGTACTTTGAAATAGTGGTGTTAATTTAACGAATGGAATCAATTAAAACTTGGCATAATATGCCTAACAGTAAAATTAGCACTACTAGCACAGCACTTATTCATCACCCAAGACTTTCAACCTAAAATTGTCATGCAAGCTTGCTAATAAAAAGGAAGAAAGTTAGGGGGATATGGCTAAATCAGCGACATACGCGTCTTAGGTTGCAACTTCCCGACTGGGGTGCGAATGGTTTTTGATTTTAGTTATATCAAAAAACACCAACTGACTTGGCCCTCAAAACAAAGTTAAAAAAAACCACGGCAATCTATAAAAATAACATAGTAAAAATCGGTCAGGAAAGGTATTGATTTTATTAAAGTTTTTGTTTATTGGTTTTTAGCTAAAAACCACCCCCCAACCCCCTCCTCCCAAAGCACACCAACATAAGCTGACTCATCCTTTAACAAAACTTTACAAATTTTTAACAAAAAAGGTAGCGAATTATTACTCAAACGGTTATAATTTAAGCGCTTTCAAAGCAAGGGAGTGCTCATTAGTCGAGCAGTCAGTTATAAAAAATTCAAATAAAACAAAAAATTACTTGACAGGATGATCGAAATGCGCTATCATACTTGGCATCTGGCATCTGGCATCTGGCCTGCCAAACCTATGCTCAAAATCTTTTTCAATTTCACCGTAGTCTAAAACAGACACAGTTCTTATTTTCATCAGCGAAGTCATTTCGCGTAGCGAAATGGACGCCGTCATCGAGGTCTTTACTGGCGATGTTTTCGGCGGGTACTTCGGCAACATCTTTGGAAACATCGTCGGAAACCGCTTTGGTCAGGTCATCGGCCACATGTTCGGTAAAATTATCGTCGATATCCAAGTGGTTATTAGGGCCGCCATTGCTATCCAAACCTCCATTATGGTTTAGACCTTCATTGTTATCTAAATCGGCATTGTTCTTCGCGTTGTTGTTCTTGTTGTCGTATTCACAGGGTTCTGTGGCATTAACGGCCCAGACATCAAGGGTAATAGAGGGAAGTGCGCCATATTTAACATTTGATGGGGGACAGACAAAGGCAACCAATACAGACACCTTCTTGGCAATTGAGTTGCCAGATGGAAGACGTATCACTCAGTCAGCTAACACATCAAGTGCTACTAATCCGATAATGTTACCTAGTGGTAATTATACATTTAATGATATACACACGGTGGTTCCCGCATCGGTCCCATTAGTAAATGGTGAGTATAAAATAGATATAAATAATTTGGTTAGCCAAGGGAAGTGGGGAGATGATGATGGAGATGGACAGGGGGTTAATGGAGTAACAGCATCAGGGCGTATAGATTTAACAATAAAGGATAAAAATGGCACTACCGTTAGTCGTAGTGATACATTAAGTCTATGTAAAGCGCCTTATAAGGTAACTTTAAGTAGTACAGGGGGGACTTTAGAGACTCGTTATGGTGTGCCAAGAGGTAGTCGATTTTACGGAGGGACGGCGGAGTATTATATCACTTTGTCGTCACAGCCGGTTATTTGTTCGGTCAGGCCGAATTTGTTGTTGGGTGGCACTACTGGCATCGATTCTTATGATAATCCTCGCTTTGCCGGCCCTGCTAACATATGGAGTCCTACAAAGGGCTTTTTGGTTCAGTCAACAAGTCCATCGTCTTACGAGTTAAACTTTCCAACTACAGGTGCTGATGGATTGTATTTTGATTTGGATGTTGGTGGGGTAGATGCAAGTCAGTTGAGTTGGACAGTTGATACAAGTGGTCGTTTAAGGGCAACGGTGAGTTGGAGACGGCCAAACCAAGGCACAGACAAAGATAAATGGATTACTGATAAATCTAGTTATGTCACACGGGTAACATTAAGGGGTCCTAGGGCGAGTAGTGCTCAAATAAACTCAAGTAATCCTAGTCGGCTTACTCCGTTGCCATCTTTGCCACAGACATTTGAGTTGGTCGGTAGGGATAGTAATGGTAATGAGGTTCGTTATGGATTTGTGTTGAGGCAGTGGTTCGTCCATCGGGGTAATTATATCTATAATCAGTCCAGCCAATCCACTTGGTGTAGTCGTTTGGGTTATCGTCTTGTTAGGGTAAGGGATTTAACCAATGCAGTCAGAACTGATAGTTATCCTATTTCTGGCGCAGTACCTAGTTCATCAGGCAATTGGTATCAGCGTCACATAGGTGCAGGTTTTTTCACGGAGTGGGGCACCATTTCCTACTACGCTGGTGCGGGCTCCGTCGGCGACGACTGGTGGACGAGCGACGCAACAGGTAGCACTGGCTTCTTTGTCTACTCGCGCAACGGCGCCGTTCGCAGCTTCAGCGCTTCCGACAGTGGTTACGCTGTTTGCACCGCACCTTAGCTTTTATTTCTTATTCCTTAATCCTTGGGCCGCGGGGGCGGTTATGGTGCCTGAGAGGACAATC